>JBAXFM010000014.1:0-34527 GCA_037139855.1 Bacteroidota bacterium | reverse complement strand
AAACGATTCAACTGGAAAAAGGTATCCCGTCGCAGGAAGAACCAATAAATGGTGTAGAGCACGGTGATGATCAGGGTAGACTCAAACAGATAGAATAACAGGGCGTTCATGGCTTGCCCTCCTTTTGTTTTCTGATTTCTTCATCAATGGTTTTCTGAATCTCTTCCAGTTCCCTGATGCTCAGTTTTCCCTCGGATGCGAAAAAAGAAGCCAGCGATTTGTAAGAGTTGCCAAAATAGTTGGTCATAAAACCCTTGAAGGAGGATTTGGTATAAGCTGTTTTGCTGATCACCGGGAAATACTCATGGGTGCGGCCGTATGCCTTGTGCCCTGCATACCCTTTCTGTTCAAGGATCCGGATGATGGTTGACACCGTATTATAGGCTGGTTTGGGTTCCGGGAACTTTTCCAGGACATCGTGCACCATCCCTTTTTCAATTTCCCAGAGGATCTGCATCACCTCCTCCTCAGCCCGGGTGAGTGTTGAGGGAGAATCAGCGGTATTTTTTTTAGTTGACATTGGAATGGGATAAAATGAATATCGAATATTGAACAACGAATATCGAATAACGAATGTAATTAAACCGGAAACAAAGATATAACTAAATCTTTAGTTTGTCAACTAAATCTTTAATTTTATACCGGATGTTTTGGGCATTTCACCGAAAATAAACAGGAATTAGCCGAAAAGATGAAAAGTCTCTATTCTTTTGCAATTTTTGATAACTAAGATTATTCTTTTAACTTTACCCTTTCATACAGAAAGGTTGTGGGAGTCAAAAAAGCCTTCTTACTTTATTTTCCGATTATTTTCGGATTATCTATTTCGGTCTGTTCACAGGATATTCCCTGCGATCGGACGATTATTTTGACCGATTTGTTATACAAATATCATTACAATCCGATTGAAACTGATCAGATTCATTCCGGGGAAATTTTTGACAGTTTCATTTCACGGCTTGATCCTTACAACAGCATCTTCACCTCCGGCGACATACATGCCCTTGAATCGTATAGAACGCAGTTGTTCAGCCATATGCATGGTGAGCAGGCTTGTATGTTTTTAAAGACTATCTCGGAACTTTACCTGAAAAAACTCCTGCAGGAGGATACGATGATCAGTGCAATCCTTGAAAAGCCATTTGATTTTACCATTAACGACAGCATTACTTTCGACCGCACCCGAAAAACTGCTTTCGCCGTCAGCGACCAGGAACTTGAAAAACGGAGGGTCCGGCGCCTTAAATATAAAGCCCTGAACATGCTTTTTACCCCGGTTGGGGAAGAGGACCCGATTAAGATGGAGAACAAACAACTTTTACTTAAAGAACCGGAGGTAAGAAAAAAGCTGGGAATTCAGTGGAAGAGATTTCTTCAGAGAATCATCAAATATCCTTCAGGTTATGAATCATTTGTAGCAGAGCAGTTTTTCAACACCATTGCCAACCGTTATGATCCACATACCCAATACTTATCTCTTGCCGGGAAGGAGCAATTTCTGACCTCTCTTTCAAAGGAAGCAAAGTCATTTGGATTGTCCTGCAATGAAGGAAAGAACGGAGATTCGGAGATTGGGTATCTTAATCCGGGCGGACCTGCATGGAAATCAAACCAGCTTCACCAGGGCGATGTTTTAGTGCAGGTAAAATGGCCGGGTGGAGAGGCCCTCGACCTTTCCTATTACAGTGCTGCTGAAGTCGATCAGATCATCAACAATTCGGGACATGACAACATTTGGTTAACTGTTAAAAAGGCAAATGGCGTTATAACAACAGTCCCTTTAACGAGGCAAGTGATGGGTGTCGACGAAAACAATATCGCTGGTTACATTCTGAATGGCGAAAAAAAGATAGGATATATTTCCCTGCCCGGCTTTTATACCAGCAGATATGACGAGGATGAGCTGGGCTGTGCCAACGATGTTGCCAAAGAGATTTTAAAACTTCAGAAAGAAAATATTGAAGGGCTCATCATTGATCTTCGCTATAACGGGGGAGGTTCGTTGTATGAAGCGATCGGACTGACCGGGATTTTTATAGACCAGGGCCCCCTGTTTATGGCCAAAGACAAGTATCAGAAAATCTCCCTGATGAAAGACCAAAACCGGGGAACGATATACGACAGACCACTTCTGATAATGGTAAACGGATTCAGTGCATCGGCATCCGAGCTCGTAACCGCCGGACTCAGAGATTATAACCGTGCCCTGGTCGTTGGCAGCAATACCTTTGGTAAAGCCACTGCCCAGATTACTTTTCCATTAGACGCGGACCCGACTTCCATGAATAATCTGCTGAAAAATAAAAACAATGGCTATTTGAATATTACTGTTAAGCAACTTTACAGGATCAGCGGGAATACCTATCAAAAAACAGGCATTACCCCCGACATCATGCTGCCCGACCTGTATAGCAGCCTTTCATATGGAGAAGGATCTGAATCGTATGCCATGCCACCCGACAAGGTGGAGAAAAAGGTATATTACTCCCCCTTCCCGCCCCTTCCGATTGCCGAACTTGAAATGCTGAGCAGGAAACGAACTGAACAGGAACAAATATTCACTAAGATCAATGAGCTTTCAGATTCCCTTCAAACTGCCATGGCAACTACTGAGGTTCTCAAGCTAAGCCTCGATGCCTTCAGAGAATATGAAAAAAAAGATCAACGTCTGCAAGGCACCCTGGCCAGATTGCAAACAGCATCCGCCTTTAAATACAACGTGCTGGCTGCTCATTATGACGAGGCACTGATAAAATCAGATAATTTCCGGAAAGAAATGGTTACCGCTTTAATAAAAAAAACACAGGAAGACATATATATTGAGGAAGCATATTCAATACTGAACGATCTCATTAATTCCATAAAAAAATAAATTATGAAGAACCTGGCAACAATTGCGGCAGGAACAATCCTGCTTGTTAGCATGTTAAATTCATCCCTGCTGGCCCAGCAAAATAAAGCCGGGCTTTATATGGATAAGATAAACAGGGAGCTCAATGCAATCATAATGAATACTTGGGACTATACCAGTGAGATAGCCCATGGAAAAAATGCACGCAAGGCTGAAGCCAAAAGAAAAGCGCTGCTGCGGACTTCCAAACTGGCGCTGGAGAGAGTCAGCAAGCTGGATGACTTCAATGGCAGCACGCAATACCGCGATACTGTTGTTTCTTTTCTCAGAATCAATTACCTCGTTTTAAATGAAGATTATGAGAAGATCCTGAATATGGAGGAAATTGCCGAACAATCATACGATCTGATGGAAGCTTATATGCTTGCACAGGAACTGGCCGATCAAAAACTGGACAGTGCTTACGATCGTTTGATTGAGCAGCAAAAACTTTTTGCCCTGGAAAACAATATCAACCTCGTGGAGAACAAAGATAAGCTGACCACTAAACTGGAAAAAGTCGGAGCGGTCACGAAACACTATCATGAAGTGTATCTTATCTTTTTCAAATGCTATAAACAGGAGGCCTACCTTGTTGAAGCCATGAATAAGAAAGATGTAAATGCCATGGAACAAAACAGAAACGCCCTGGTGACCACATCGGCTGAAGGACTTGAAAAACTTAAAAAAGTGCCCCTTTACAAAAACGACAAGTCACTGATTTATTCATGTAAAAGCGCACTTGAATTCTATCACAAGGAAGCGGCCGAAAAAATGGGTCCCTTGATAGATTTCTATATGCAACAGGAAAATTTCCACAAGTTAATGGCATCTTTTGATTCGAAACCACAAAAAGACAGAACAAATGAAGATATTGCACAACACAATGCAGCAATAAAGGATTTTAACAAACAACTTGCCGGTTTTAACCAAAAGAATGCAGAACTGAATAAATCGAGGACCGATGTTTTGAACAACTGGAACGTTGGTGCAAAAAACTTTCTTGACAAAAACATTCCAAAGTACAAATAATTTTACACCGAATAATCGTACTAACAGATAATTGATAAAATCTGGTTTATGAAGAAAATTTCATTGATCTCCGGTTTCCTTATCCTTTTCAATTCGGTTTCGTTTGCACAAAAACCTATTGAGTTAAACTATTACCTGAATGGCCATGGAGGTTATACTTTTTATTCTGAAAATCATGATTTCTGCAATTACATTGTAATCGTTTCCATGTCAAACATGCGAAATTTAAAGGCAAGCAGCTCATTCCCTTTTGCAGCAGAGGTAAAACCAGGCAAGTATACCTTATTTGAACTAAGTCCCATCTCCGGCGAAAATTTCCCGGCTTTGAAATACGCTTATACCTATTTTGCGGGTTGCAGTAAACCTGATGTAAAATTGGATTTCCCATATTTATTGCCAATCGGCGCCGGAAAGGAGGCAGAAGCATTTAATTACGAGTATGTAAACAGCAATCCTGACGACCCTGAACCGAAAAACTGGTATGGCATTGGATTTAAAACAGCATCAGGGGATACTGTTTATGCTGCAAGACGGGGAACTGTGGTTGGCATGAAAGACACAACTGAATTCCTGTCGCCAGGTCATGACAATTCAGGTGAAATTGGCAAGGTTGAAATAGCGCATATTGACTGTTCGTTTGGTGTTTATGAGTCACTCAGTGGCATTTTTGTCAGGCCGGGTCAGCGTGTTGAAACCGGAGAACCGATTGGAATAGCGGCAGATGGTCCAGACAGTGAAGGCCGATCCTTCAGATTTTCCGTACATTATAACGATCTGCGCATCGCCCCGGCAAATGATCCGGAGGGAAAAGGTGTAAAGCAATTCTGGGCATATGTTCCACTCTCTTTTTGGTTGGATCAAAATAAAATCACCCGGTTGACTCCCGGCATGAGGTATGAATGCCTTCTGAATGATTCAATCATCACCCTGGAAATGGAAAAATCACAGATTAAAAAATGGAAAAAGGATAAAGCCCATCCCCTGCCTGTTACGTTGATTAAGCCCGTTAACACCTCTAAAGGTGTTGTTAATGAATATGCGGCCATTGACAAAATCGCACTTAAGCTTCCCGACTCTTTATCAAAATCAACCGAAAGTATAGCCGGTTACATTACCGCAAACTTCAAAACTGAAAACGATAAAGCAAGGGCAATATTTATCTGGATAGCTTCCAACATCCAATACGATCTAGAAAACATGTTTGCATTAAATTTTTATGAAAAAAAGGAAGAGAAAATTTCCAAACCTTTAAAAACCAGGAAAGGTATTTGCGAAAATTATGCTGCATTGTTTACCGATATCTGTTTAAAAACAGGAATCAAATCCTTTGTAATTGAAGGTTATACCAAGCAAAATGGCCTTGCAGATTATATTCCGCATGCATGGAGTGCAGCCCTGATTGACAGTTCCTGGTTTACATTCGACCCAACCTGGGGTTCAGGGTATGTGAAATCAGGGAAATTCTATCGCAAAATAAACAACGAATACTTCAAAACAGTTCCTTCTTCACTGGTCACTTCTCACATGCCATTTGATTATCTGTGGCAATTCCTCTATTACCCGATTACCAACCAGGAGTTTTATGAAGGCAAAACAAAGGAGAATAAGTCAAAACCGTATTTCAATTACGTTGATTCCATTCAGCAATATGAAAAACAAAATCATACGGAGCAATTGCTCGCGTCTGCTTCCAGAATTGAAAGAAACGGGATAAAGAATTCCATGATCTTCGACAGGTTACAACACATCAGAATGGAGATAGAGCAAGACAAACAAAGCAAATCCATCAATTTATACAATGCGGCTGTTTCTGATTTCAATGATGGGATAAGCGACTACAATGATTTCATCCAGTACCGGAACAAGAAGTTTATTCCAAAGAAACCGGACCAGGAAATCCGTAACATGCTGGATTCTTCGGCGATGAAACTCAAATCTTCAAAAACAAAATTGAGTGAGGTGGTAAATCCTGATGAGAATGCTGTCGCGATGATACATCAGCTGAACAAATCTGTTGATGAGGCATTTGCCCGTGTAATAGAACAACAGGACTGGTTAAAAAAATACTTCAGCAAAGGCCAGTCAGACCGAAAGATGATGTTTTACGAAAAAATTGAAACCTTGTATTGATTTTCAATGAAGTAATTTTAATCCCATGAGATTCATTGTCAGGGCTCTTGCCGTAATATTTATGCTTCCTTTTTCCTTCGGCATTGTAACTACGATTTCTGCACAGAATTTTCTTCCGAAATTAAACACATTTAAATCCATCCAATTAGATACGACGAACTTTTATTTTAACGAGATCTGGCTTAAATCGAAGGATGTTAATCAGGATCATGCGCTGGGTTTTACCAAACGGGCCTATGAGAAGATTCATCTCGGCTATTTTACTGAAGCGGCCGCAGATATAGATCAATCAATCGCTATTGATTCTACCATTCCCTATAACTATTCACTGAAAGGCTTTATAAATTTCAGTGAGGGTTCCTTTTCAACAGCGCTCCATTACATTAATAAAGCAATCATTCTGCATGATTCCAGCGCTGAAAATTATTATTATCTTGGTGAAATATATCTGAAATTAAATAAGTTAGAAGAGGCTGATTCCTTTTATAAAATTTGTATAACTGCTGATAAAAAATTTTATCCCGCCTATTTTCAACAAGGATATATTGCTTCAAAAAAAGGTGATGTAAGAGCTGCTGAAAAGCTATACAAGAAGGTGATTGAATTGAATCCGGATTACAGCATGGCATATTTCAATTTAGCCATTCTATCGCTTGACAATGATTTCTACAAATCCTTCAGATACCTTAATAAAACCATTGATCACAATCCAACCTTTGCAAAGGCATATTATGTCAGGGGATATATTAACCTGTTTTTAGGCGGCTCGGCAAAATCAATACTACAGGATTGGAAAAAAGCCGCATCGCTGGATACTTCAAATGTACTTTCGCCAATGGCAAGAGGTTTTTTAAACATACAACAAAAACATTATGTTGAAGGTGTTGATGCTTTAATTGGCGTTATGCACTTATCAGAATTTAAGGGTTACACAAGCGATCTTGAAGAATCAGCTCAAAAACAGAGAATCGCTGATTTCATTTCTCAATTGGCTATTATTTGTAAAGATTCTGTTTCCCTGACATCCCGTGAGATGGTTATCATTAAAGAGGCACTCGGCTCTTTCTTCAACAAAGATCATCTCCATGCAGATAGTATCTACACCTCACTCTTGAAAACCAGCAGATTTAAAGGTCTAATTTATTATTTAAAGGGTTATAACCAGGAATATTTGTCACATCCGGATTCGGCCATAGAATGTTATGGGAATGCAATCACGCAAACTCCATTTCCACATGACTCTTTTCTGCGAATGGGGTATTGCTTTATGTCCCTGAACCGAAACCGGGATGCCATTAATACATTAAATACCTTTATCACACTGAATGATACCACCAAGTTTGCTTACCGCTGCAGGGGCATCAGCTATGTGCAACTTTCGAGGTATGACTCTGCGATATTGGATTTCAACTGCTTTATAAAAATAGATTCCACAGGGTCTGATATTTATTATAACCGCGGAATTTGTTATAAGGAGCTGGGAATATATTTTGAGGCCATCAATAATTTTAACACCATTGTTTCGCGCATTAACCCTTCGGATAAGCAGGCGCTCGAATTGATGGCAGAATGTGTTTATCTGGCCGGCGACACCCTGGGGGCATTAAAACTTCTCGCGGGTTCAAAATTAGCCCCAACCGGTTATTTTCTCCGGGGATCAATTTATCTCAACTCCATGCAGTACGATTCAGCTATCATCAATTTTACCTGCTATCTGAAGTACAATAAAAGAAATATACTGGCCTACACTTATCGTGGTCAGGCATATTACGGCAGGCAGGATTATAAAAATGCACTGGCTGATTTTACTGCGGCATTATCAATAAACACGAATGACATGAATGCCCGATATGACCGTGGCCTGGTATATTTTCAATTAAAACGACCGGATATGGCTTTTAATGATATTAAAATTGCAGAGGAGCTTGGGCATCCGTTAGCAAAAATATTTATTGAAAAGTACCTGATGAACAATCATTGAATTAAATGAAATTATTCATTCACATGCGGACAATCAAACGGAACGCCGATTTTCTCCCCTTCCTTCACCAGGTCGTCAACAATGGGTTTGATGAGGGGTACGCCATGAATTTCGTTGAATTCGGCATATTCGAATTCCTTTTCACCAGCCACATGTATTTCATCACGGCCAACGGCAAGCGGCGATTGTTTTAACAGGGTAATCATATCATCCATGTGGCGCTTGAAATCGATAATGGGCCTGAAGGCTTCGATGTTGAGAGCCATGAAGAAATGCGATACGCCGGTTGGTTCTGGTTTTCCGGGGCCACCCACGTTGGTCAGAAAATTGCCGCCGGATAAGGCTGAACAGAGTATTTCCACCAGAACCGCCAATCCGTAACCTTTGTACCCTGCCGTAATATCCATCCCACCAAGGGGCAGCAGCGCACCGTGGCCGCCGGGCTTGATCAGTGAGGGGTCGTTGGTGGGCAATCCCTGCTCATCAATACCCCATCCGATGGGAATATGTTCATGTTTCTTTTCATAAACCTGAATCTTGCCATAAGCCACGGCGCTGGTGGCCATGTCGAGCAGGTACGGATAAGCTTTATCAGATGGCGCCGACATGGCAATGGGGTTGGTCCCCAGCACAGCCGTCCGGCCAAAGGTGGGCGCCACCAGCGGCTGCGAATTGGTGAGTGAGATGCCGATCATATCCTGTTTCATGGCCATCATGGCATAATATCCGGCGATGCCATAGTGATTGCTGTTGCGCACCGTGATGGCAGCAAGCCCTGCGGTTTTTGCCTTGTCGATGGTCATCTGCATCGCCTTGTACGATACCACCTGACCGCATCCGTTGCCTCCGTCAATCAGAGCAGTGGTAGGGGTTTCATGAATGATCTCAAAAGGGGTCAGCGGATTGATCCACCCTTTGCTGATCCGGTTGCCATAATAGGAGCCAAGCCGATGCAATCCATGCGATTCCACGCCCCGGATATCGGCACAAATAAGCACATCACCTACAATTTTTGCATCCTCGGCAGGAACGCCGAGTTTTGTCATATATCGTACCACAAAGTCCATCAGGTCTTCGTGTTTGAATCTAAGTACTGTTTCCATCTATAAAAAATTGAATATCGAATGATGAATATTGAATAACGAATATTGAACTAAAATTTACCTTTTTGTTTTAACTGAATTTTTGACTTTTGACTTTTGTATTTTGCCTTTTGACTTACCCTTTCTCCACATAATTATCCACCACCCACTTTGCAAACGGAAAGCTACACGTAAACGCGGGCGACACAGCATTGAGTACATGGATGGTCGTTTGATCCCCCTCTACCACGAAATCCATCACCAGCTCAAGGGTTTTGGTATTCAGCAGTTGCGCCCTGATACCCGGTTTGCTCCATTCGGTAAATCCTGATTTATCAATGTGGTGTACCATGCTGGTGGCAAGGTCAACAAAATAGGACTTGTTATACTTTTTCATCTCATCAAAAGCCAATCCGCGGAATCCAAATGCATTGGAAATGAAAAGCCTTGCTTCCCAGCTGAGCACATTGCCCATTTCACCGGCTTTAAAATTATCCATCCCCTTATAATTTTCCCGCCAGAAAGCCGGAATAGAAGTAGGGCCGATCTTGATGGTACCATCCACCGTAATGGTGTAATGGACTCCCAGGAAGGGGTTTTTCAGGTTCGGAACAGGGTAGATGTTTGTTTTGATGGGTTTGTCCTTTTTGGTGTATTTCAGGTAAATGCCCTTAAATGGGATGATGGTATAATGCTGCGAGAATCCAAAATCGCGTGCGATCCGGTCGGCATAAAGTCCTGCCGTGTTGATCACTTTTTTAGCGGTAAGAAACTTTCCGGAGATGGTTTCGATGGTATTCCCGTCAACTTTTCGTTTATACCCCTCGCTGAACAAGAATTTCACCCCATTGGCAAGCAGTTCATCGCGAACAGCTTTATTAAGCTCCGTGGGATCCACCGTTGCCGTATTGGGAGAATAGAGGGCAAATTTATAGGTTTTTGCATTGGGATCAATCTCTTTCATTTCTGCTTCGGTGATGATTTTCACATCAACGCCGTTGCGTTTTCCGCGTCGATCGAGTTCATAAAGCGGCTCCAGTTCCGATTCATCTTTTGCCACCACAACTTTCTGACATTCATTCAGTTTTAGCCCCTTCTGACGGCAGAAATCCTTCATGGCAAAGTTGCCGTCGCGGGTAAATCTTGCTTTCAGCGAATCGGCTGAATAGTAAAAGCCTGCATGAAGCACCCCGCTGTTGCGTCCGCTGGAATGATAAGCCACATCGGGCTCTTTTTCAATAATCGTGATAGATGCTTTTGGATTGCGCGAATGCAATTCGCGGGCAATGGCCAGGCCAATGATCCCGGCGCCTATGATGAGATAGTCTGATTGTTCAGTCATATTTAGTGGTTAATGTTTGATGAATTTTTTGATAAATACACTGTTCTGCAATGTTATTTTTGCAAAATAAATTCCCTCTGGAAACGAAGAAATATCAATTTTATTGATCATTTTATTGATTGGCCGGGTTTTAATTACCCGCCCGTCCATGCTGATTAATTCAAGTTTTGTTTCCAGGTCATTTTCATGTTTGAAAAAATCAATCACGATCGTTTCATCCGAGTGGCTATAGTACAGATTTATAGCCAGATCATTTTCACCGGGTCCCACAGTTTTTGCACTCACGTTTAACTGACAATCGCACCAATGCTGCCCCAGACTGTCAAAAAAATTGACCGGCATTGAGTCATACTCAGGCAAGGCAAAGAAACTGTTCGGCAAACCGCCGGTGGTACTGTCGCCGTAATGGATCATCGTATTGCGATCCACGCCATGCAGAATGGTATGTTTGCGTTTCAGGGTCTTGCTCTTGGTCAGGTATATTCCGGCTCCCCGCCAGTAGGGTTTTGTATCTGTCCACCCACCGGATGGACTATAGGTTCCCTGCCAGTTGGTCGGGCGTACCCCGATTTCACCAAAGATATCTATATCTGTCCATGTTCCATTGGATTGTTTTCGCTGAAGTGAAATGGCATCATCTCCATTCCAGAAAACAACGTTACCGCCGGGAGTCGTTCCGCCATAATCATAGGGAGCAAGCCAGGTGGCTTTTTTGCGTAAAGCAGGCCAGATCATGGTATCCTGACCTGGTTTTGTCGTATCCTGGATGATCACCATTACCGCATAAGGCTGCAGGATGGTGGTTAATGGGAGAACATAAAGTGAATCGTGGTCAGAGGTAGTGCTGCCATTTGCCCAGCGGACCAGACGATACTGATTGTCGAGTGTGATTGGCCATGAGGTCGGATTATACAATTCAAGTGATTTGTTGTTATTCCAGCCTTCAACATATTCCGAAATAAAGATATCGGAACAGTTGGTTTGGGCAACCAGCGATGTTGCCGATATCAGAAAGAAATAAAACATGAAAAATTTTTTCATAGCCATACATTTACAGGTTTATACGAGTTTATTTTCTGTGAATCAGTTCTTTCACACCGGCAATGAAAAAAGTATTACGGATGTGGCATTACGCTGTCGACCAGGTAAACCGTTTCGCCGCGCCAGGGCAGCGTACCGTTTTTCTCTTTGTAATGAAGCACCACTAAGGTTCCTTCAAGCTTCAGGAGTTTTTCAGCCAACGCCTTATCGACCACCGAAAAGAAAAATTTCTCTGAGGCAAGTGAAACATCCTGGTTGCTTTTAACGCTGCTCAGAATCAGTTCGCCTTCATAGGTTTTAAACATGTTCCCTTTGTAGGAGAATTTCTGTAAAAGCCCCGAACGGTTTCCTTCGCTATAGGTGAAACTGTATTTCCAATAGATAAAAAGGCCCAATACAATAACCAGAATGGCCAGGCTCCAGTATAAGATTTTTTTCATAGAATCAGGTTTTAAATGATTCTACAAACTTAAGGGAACTTTTGCAGAAATCAAATTTACCATCAGGTAGTTTTTTACTTTTGTGATTTTGTTAAAGAACCTACATAATTCAATAAATACAGAATGACTTCCGAACAACAAGATGTCCGAATTCTGGTTACCGGTGGTTCAGGATTCCTGGGCAAAGCCATTGTCAGGGAATTACTCGCCCCTGGTTCGCCATTAAAGCCATCGCTCATACGTATTTTAGACCTTTCAGTTTATCAGGGTCCTTCCAACAGCCGGATTGAAATGATTACCGGGGATATTTGCAATGCGGAAGTTGCAGACAATGCATGCCGTGGCATCGATTTGGTCATACATACTGCAGCCCTGGTTGATTGGGGTACCAAACCAGGGAAGGAGGTACTTGCTATAAATTTCGGCGGAACAAAAAATGTGGTCAGGGCCTGCCTGGAACACCAGGTAAAACACCTGGTTTACACCAGTTCACTGGATGCCATATTCGGGGGAAAATCGCTGGTTAACATTGATGAAAGCATTCCCTATCCGCAGAAACACCCAAACATGTATTGCCGCAGCAAGTTCCTCTCAGAAAAACTGGTGCTGGAAGCAAATGATCCTGTCCACCGGCAGAAAGAACCAAATCCGAAATCTCAAATCCCAAATCCCAAATCCGTTGGGTTTACCACGTGCGTTCTTCGGCCGGCCGACATTTATGGTGAAGGCGACCCATACCACATTGGTTCGCTCATCAATATGGCAAAAGGCGGGTTTTATGTACGGCTTGGCGACGGATCGTCAAAATCGCAGCATGTGTATGCCGGCAACATGGCCTGGGCCCATGTGCTGGCTGCAAAAGCCCTGCTTGATGAAAATCATGCCATTGCAGGCCAGGCCTATTTCATCACCGATGGCCTACCATCAAACTTTTTTACCTTTTTCGACCGCATCGTGGAGGGCGCCGGATACCGCATCCGGCCTAAAAACATTTGGATTCCCCGACGCTTTGCCTTTGCCATGGGACTGATCTCTGAGGGTATCGCTTTGATGGTAAGGCCAATTTACAAATATGCGCCCAAATTCAGCCGGTTTGCCGTCATTTATACCTGCAGTGATTTTACCTTCAATGCAGCAAAAGCGCAGAAAGATTTTGGGTTTGAACCAAAATATTCGGCGGAAGAAGCCTTTCAACGTACTATTGATTACTACTCCCGGCAGGGTATTGCCAATATACCCTGACATTTTTTTCAAAAAAAATGTCTTTAATGGGAATTTTTCGGAACTTAGCAACTTAAAAGGCAAAATAATGAGCATAAAAACTACGAATCTGATTGCTGTTTTTGAAACTGCCATTCGCGACAACTGGGATCTTACCGCGCTTTCTGATTATGGCGGCGAATCATTTACCTACAAACAGATTGGCGAACGAATAGTCAAGGTTCATGCACTGTTCAAAGCAGCCGGCCTTCAAAAAGGAGATCATGTGGCTCTCTTAGGCAAAAATTCAGCCCACTGGTGCATGATTTATCTGGCAACCATAACCTATGGCGCGGTGATCGTTCCCATCCTGCCCGATTTCAAACCTGCCGACATCCATTACATTGTCACCCATTCCGATTCGCTCATCCTGTTCGCAGAAGAATCCATTTTCAAAGATCTGGACACGGAAGCCATGCCTTTGCTCAAATCAATCCTGAAAATCCAGGACGATCCGATTTTATTTGCCCGCGACAATACCTTCGAAAAGGCTGCTTCTGAAATTCTGCATCCCGCAGCAGCGGTTTCCCGGGAGCAGATAAGTTTTCCTTCCTCCCATCCCGACGACATTGCCGTGATCAGCTACACATCGGGTACGACGGGATTTTCAAAAGGCGTGGTGCTTCAGCACAAGAGCTTGCTTGGTAACATCCTTTACGCACACCGGAATATGCCTCTCAATCCCCGGGATAAAATTCTTTCCTTTTTACCGCTGGCTCATACCTACGGGTGTGCTTTTGAATTTTTGTTTCCGTTTACCCTTGGATGTGATATTACCTTTCTCACTAAAACACCATCCCCCAAGATCATCATGCAGGCCTTCCAGGAAATCAGGCCTGCTTTGATCCTCTCGGTTCCGCTGGTAATCGAAAAAATTTACAAATCACAAATCCTCCCGGCGCTGCGTAAACCCGCTGTGCGGATTCTAACCCAAATTCCGGTGCTCGACAACCTTATTTATAAAAAGATCAGGGCCAAGATGGTGGCGGTGTTCGGAGGCAATTTCAGGGAGCTGGTGATCGGAGGCGCACCATTCAACGCACAGGCCGAACGGTTTTTCAAAAAGATGAATTTTCCCTTTACGGTGGGATATGGCATGACCGAATGCGGACCGCTTATTTCGTATGCATCATGGAAAACAACACATGTTGGCGCCTCGGGAAGGGCCGTTGACGAGCTTGAAGTTCGGATTGACTCTCCCGACCCTCATCATCAATCGGGAGAGATCCTGATGCGTGGAAGCCATGTCATGCTGGGTTATTATAAAAACAAAGAAGCCACCAAATCAGTTATTGACAGTGACGGGTGGCTGCACTCCGGCGACCTGGGCATCATAGACCGGAAAGGGAACATTTACATCAAGGGACGCAGTAAAAGCATGATCCTGGGCCCCTCTGGTAAAAACATCTATCCCGAGGAGATTGAATCGGTGCTCAACAACCGTTTCATGGTGATGGAATCGCTGGTCATTGATCGCGAAGAAAAGCTGATTGCTCTTATCTATCCCGATTATGATGCCATGGAAAAAGCCGGTCATAAAAAGGAAGAGCTGGTTGGGATTTTCAAAGGGTATATTCATGACCTGAACCACCATTTGCCCAAATACATCCGTATTGCCGACTTTGAAATCGTATTGGCCGAGTTCGAAAAAACCCCGAAAAAAAGCATTAAACGATTCCTGTATCAATAACATTCCTGAATAAACCGACACTTAAAATTATCATTCTATGGAAACAAGACGATTTAAAAATTGGTGGTTTCTGGCCATTAATGGATGCATTTTTGCACTCTTTGGCATTCTGATGCTTTTCTTCACCCAGGATTTTATTAAAACTATGCTGTTGTATTTCGGGATCGTCATGCTGGCCGGAGGGGTCATCATGCTGCTGGCCGGTATAAACAACATCAGGCGCGACAAGTCAGGAGCCATGATTCTGGTTGAATCCATTGTGGCCATGGCTATCGGGATTTCCCTCATCTTTTTTCCTGAAGCTTCCGCAAAGGTGTTTTTAATTATGATCGGCATCTGGACCATCATCATCGGGATCATACAGCTGGTGATCATTGTAAACTTCAAAGGCGCAATCGCCAATAAAAATCTTCTGCTGATCAATGGATTACTCACCATTGCCCTCGGCGCTGTTTTGTTGTTCAACCCATTTACCTGGGCAGTTTTCCTGATAAAAGTGATCGGCGCATTTGCCGCTCTGTTTGGAATCCTGCTGGTTTACTTTGCGATGGTTTTACGAAAGATTAAAACGACCTGACGCTTTAACCCTTGCCAGGAAAATGTGATCACCCCCTTGCGTCGCCAGGTAGATACGAACCGGTAACCTTAGGTTAGATCAGGCTAAAATTCAATGGCAATACCTGCTTTTACCTGTTTTTTCTGATACGTGACCGTATGCACGACTTCCGACAGATTGTTCAACAGGTTGATCGTTCCGCCGGTATTTGCCAATATTGCCTGGGAGCCAGTCAGGGTAATGATTCTGGTTTCGCCCCCAGCCAACATTCCGGATAAGGACTGCTTTTTGTTTTTTACTTCAATAGACCATCCGGTGAGATCAACATTTTCGCTGGAAGTATTGAGCAAAGATATTTTTTCCTTGCCGGTATCTGTTCCGATGGGATCAACCAGCGCGCTGCTTATTTTTACTCTTTTCGCAGTATTGCCATTTTTAATGTCCCGCGCTTTCTGAACCGCTTTTTCTGCATCTGCTTTTCCATATCCATAGTATTTGCTGTGTCCGGTGGAATCATATTGCCCATTGAGCGTATCGATTTTCTCGGCAGTTTCTCTGATAATATCCTTCACCTGTTGCCAGGTAAGGTCAGGATTCACAGCAAGCATCAGGGCAACGGTTCCTGCAACACCCGGGCAAGAACTGGAGGTGCCCCCGAAATCGCTGCAATAATCACTGTTTTTATTATACCCTGCTGAACCTCTCCTGTCTGTGGTATATATTCCGGTTGTAAGGGCTTCGGGGTGATTAAAGGGAGCGTGACCAAAATCACTGCTTGGAAAGGCACACCAAACGCTGCTTCCATAATCGCTGTAGACACTTCTTTTGTTCGTATCGTTGCAGGCTGATACGGCTAAAACTTTTGAATAGCTGGCATATCCGTCATACCTGATGTCTTCATTCCCATTGCCGGCCGCAAAAGTGATAATGCATCCTTTCCCGTTCCGGCCACGTGCAATGGCATCATCAATAGCCAGTCTGGTACTGTCGGGCATATTTACCTGGGTAGTATGCAGCGGATCACCAAGATCATCCCAGGCGCCATCCTCAGGGCCCCAGCTGCACGAAATAACATCAGCTCCATGATCTGTCGCCCACTTAAATGCGTTGGCTTCGGCAATAGCGCCTAAGTTTGAATTTAACCGGATGGGCATTAAAACAGCTTTTGGCGCAACGCCTGAGGCATTGATACCTGATGCAGTTGCAACACCTGCGCAGGCTGTTCCATGTTTGTTATCGGCATATTTGGGGCGCGGATCGTTGCTGTTGGTGGTCACATCCCGTGATGAAACCACTTTCGCCGGAAGGTTAAACTCCGTATGATCTATGTCAATACCATCGTCAATCACCGCAATGATGATGTTTTCTCCCTGAGAAAGTTTGTGAGCCAGATCCGCCTTTACGTTTGCATTTATCTGGATTCCATCAATGGTTGTGGGTTTCAGATGCCATTGTTTTGGATGGATGTTTTTCATTCCTTTTTTTCTGATTAATTCAGGATGGCATAGTTCTACCTCTTCCCTGTCGAGCAGCGTTTCCGCTATTTTAAAAATCTGTAATCCGGTATCTTCCGGAGCTCCGGCAAAATAGGTATTCGGGGCATAGGCGGGTTTCTGCTTAATGACCAGACCGCTTTCGGCCAGGATTTTTTCGCAGACATCCGTTGACACCTGATCAAAAAATTTAATAAAAATATTCTCTGTATATAGCACAGGCGACAAGCTTTCGGCAGCTTCGAGAACGCGTCCGGCGAACCTCAGCTCCGGTTCCGTTTTCAAAACAGCACGGGCGTTGTCCCTGACAGTGGTATCGCCAGGAATAAAATCCTTGGTTTTAAGCACTGTGACATCGGCCTCAGGAAATTCCAATTCAACATTAAAATCAGCAAGAGCCTGTTTCCCGTCATCTGAATAAACGGCATCGGCTAATGTCCTGGCGTTTTTGGTACGCGCAACCACCCGGTCGTTGCTTTCGCGAAGGCTGTTTTTTTTACCGGATTTTCCTCCGAATGTGTATGTGTACATGGGTTTTGGGGTTTAAGGGTTTGTTTATTTAATTCAATTACTTTAAAGTTTTATGTTTTTTAACATTTTTCTTGCATTTGTAATACTGAGTTGGGTCATGTTTTTCAACATTACCTGAACACCTTGCAATACCGGATCCCTCTTA
This sequence comes from Bacteroidota bacterium, assembly GCA_037139855.1. GTDB lineage: Bacteria > Bacteroidota > Bacteroidia > Bacteroidales > FEN-979 > CAIVAT01. Next base: position 16,914 of record JBAXFM010000014.1, on the reverse strand, counting down.
CGTGTTTCATCCCGACAATTAGCGATCATGGGATTTTCAGCATAAAATTAGAAAATGTTTTTATAAAAACCCAACGCCGGATATCAAACAAATTATTAATTTTAACTTTCAAATGCGATGTCATGAAATTTCTCAATTCTTCACTTTTTGCCGCCACCGTAATGATGGCAGCAATCCTGTCATGTAACAAGTCAGACACCACCAACTATACCAGTGATGAGAAACTTGCCCCCAGCAATTACTATGTCAGGGATATCAGCAAATCCAGGACGGGACTTGTGTTGCTCGATTTAAAAGCTTATCAGCAAACAACTGAATATACCTGCGGGCCAGCTTCTGTGCTGACGTTGTTGCATTATTATAACCGGACCGGGAATGAGATGCAGATGGCAAAAGAGATGAACACCAGTTCAACCTGTGGCACCACCCCCGAAAATATGGCCAGCTGGCTGAAGGGGAATGGCTTTAGTGTTTCATGGGGAGAAAACGGTACCCTGGAACTAATCCGTGAAAACCTTACACGAAAAGTACCGACGCTGATCGAATGGAGCGATTGGGGTGGCCATTGGGTAGTTGCAGTGGGGTACGATACCCGGAACACTACTTCGACGATGGATGATGTGATCATCTTTGCTGATCCTTACGACCGGCACGATGACCTCGAAGACGGAATCGACTGGTTCAATGCCGAACGTTTTTATTACATGTGGTATGATGCACGGTTGTTCGGGAAAATGATGTACCGGATTTATATCACTGCCACACCTTTAAAAATTGCTGTCTAAGGTTCTATCCAGAGCACTGAATTTCCGGTTCCGAATTCATTGTCTTCCCAGAGGTCGTTGGAAGGGTCCTTGATCCACTTGTTGTCAACGATAAATTTATACGTATACTTCCCGGGCTTCTGGCAGATGGGAAACCACCAGGTCCCCTGACGGAGGTCCATCCGGTAATCCTGCCGGCTCCAGTTATTGAAGCTTCCGGTAACGATGGCCTTGTATCAAGGATGAAGCATCCAACCACATGGCCGATAATTCCTTCGGGCAGAAACAGCCTTCCGGCTCTTTTTAACGGAATGGTCACGCAAACAACATTGCCTTGTGGATCAGTGATTGAACTGGCAGAGATTGACATGCCCTCAATTACCAAAGGAACCCTTGTCGGTGACTTTGCCCAGGCAAGGTTCAAAGCTAAAAAGCATGGTAACAGAAAGATTATACTAATCAAAAAAACTTTGTGTAAAGCCGGGCGCTGGATCATAGAAGAAATTTCGCCAAATATGACGCAAGATACGAAAATCGTGACACGGTTTTTTTCGTACCTTTGCACGATTTTTGAATTAGAGGGGCTTTATGAAGCATTTGCATGATGGTGTTACAAAATGTCTGTTGGTACAGACAAAATTTTCCGCTTACAGTTTCTGGAATTATCAGGAAGTTTGCGAAATGGTCGGGAAAAAATACCCGGCCGCCCCACTCGGGTTGCTAACGGTAGCCGCCCTTTTTCCCCAACACTGGCAATTCAAACTGATCGACGAGAATGTTGAACCTTTGCACGATGAGCACTTGCGATGGGCAGATCTTGTTTGCATCGGGGGAATGCTCCCGCAGCAAAACAGCATGCTCGATCTAATTACCCGGGCTCATCATCTCGGCGCTGTGGTGGTGGTTGGGGGTCCGGATCCCACCTCTCAACCCGAACTTTATAAAGAAGCCGATTTCCTGGTGCTCGGCGAGGGCGAAATTACCATTCCGATGTTCCTGAAAGACTTGAAAAATGGCGCAACAAGCGGAAAATATGTATCTCCCGACCGGGCCGATATGCTCAAGGCCGTGGTTCCACGTTACGATCTGATCCGTTTCGGGGATTACATCATGATAGGGTTGCAGTTCATCCGCGGATGCCCCTTCAACTGTGAGTTTTGCGATGTGATCGAACTGTATGGACGCATTCCCCGATTCAAAACCAATGAACAGGTTATGAAGGAATTGCAATCACTTTACGACCTGGGATACCGTGGCCACATCGACATGGTTGACGACAACTTCATCGGGAACAAGAAAAAAGTTAAAGATCTTTTACGTGAAATTATAGCCTGGACAAAGGCACGGAAATACCCCTTTTATTTTACGACCGAAGCCTCTGTAAACCTCGCCGACGATGATGAGTTGCTTCAGCTCATGAAGGAGGCCGATTTCCGCTATGTATTCCTGGGAATTGAAACCCCTGACAGCGAAACACTCGCACTCAACAACAAGAATCAGAATGTCAACAAATCCATTGAAGATGCGGTGAAGAAGATCATGTCGTATGGGATGATAAGCAATGGTGGTTACATCCTGGGATTTGACAGTGACCGGCCTCAGATTGCCGATCAGATGATCACCTCTATTCAGGATTCGGGTATTTGCATGGCCATGATCGGACTCTTGTATGCCTTACCTAACACGCAGCTTACCCGCCGGCTTGAAAAGGAACAGCGTTTATTCAAATATCATTCCAAGTCGGTAACTGATACTGATATCGACCAGACGACGAGCGGGTTGAATTTTCTGACCCTGACTTCGAGGGTTGAAATCCTGAAGAACTATATCAGGATCATCGAAGCCATTTTTAAACCTGAAAACTATTACAAGCGGGTAATCTACACCGGACTGCGTGTCAAAACGGATTACAAGCACACACCCGATTTCAAAACCTGGCTGGTTTATATGCGTTCTTTTCTGCGGGTCTGCAAAAAAGCTGGTTTTTCAAAAGCAACCGGATTTTTTTACTGGAAAATGTTCTTCACCGTAATTTTCCGTAATCCAAAAGGCATTGAACCGGCAGTAAACCTGGCCGCCATGTTCATCCATTTTCAGAAGCAAAAAAAATACATTGTGTCAGTAACGCAGAAGATGATCATCGATATTGAGAAGACCGGGGAAGAGGCGTTTAATGAGAAGATGATGGGGAGGGCCTAAGGAATGTCGAATATCGAATGTCGAATGTCGAATATCGAATATCGAATGTCGAGTGACGAGTGACGAGTAACGAATGTCGAATGTCTAGGAAAATACGTTGGTTTTTATTCTATAATATATGTCAGAAATGATCGTGGAGCCCATTGAAAAATACGGGCTTAGCAAAGAATCGCGGCCCAAAATCCTGTTCTCTAAAATCGGCATTGTCGGATGCGGCGGTGTGGGACAGGAATTGGCCATCACTGCATCGAAACATGGAATTGAGGTTTACTTTCTTGAACTCAGTGAGGAGTTGATCCATCATTCATTTGGGGAAATCAAAAAGGAACTTGACCATGAAATCAACCACTGGGGGCTAACTCCGGGAGAAAAATCTGCCATCCTTTCCAGGATCAAAGGAACACTTCTTTATTCTGATTTCCATGATTGTGAACTGGTGATTGAAACCATCAAATCAAAGCAGGGGCAATCAAGTTTTGAGATGCGCAAAGAGGTCTTTCTGAAAATCGAACAGGTGGTGAGCAAAGAGTGCATTATTGCCACAAACTCATCAACCATTGTGGTGACGGAATTGTCCTCGGAACTGAAACACAAGGAGCGATGCGTGAGCCTGCACATTTCCACTACGGCGCCAGGCGCCAGTGTCGTGGAACTGGCCAAAGGGCTGCACACGACCAACGAAGCCTATCAGAAGGTAATCAAGTTTGTCAAACTCCTTGAAAAAATATCGATCCCGGTGATGGAGTCTCCCGGACTGGTGAGTGTACGGTTGTTCGTTGTGTTGCTGAACGAAGCCTGTGAAACACTGATGGAAGGAGTAAGTTCCATGGAAAACATCGATCTTACCATGCGTTCATGTTTTAACATGCCTCTGGGTCCCTTTGAATTTGCCGACAAGGTCGGGCTCGACAAGGTGGTTCGCTGGATGGAAAACCTTTATTGTGAATTTGGATCCTCCCGTTATATTGCCTCCCCGATGATCAAGAAACTCGTACGTGCCAACCGGCTCGGACGGGTGAGCGGCATTGGGTTTTATGAGTATGATGCTCAGGGAAACAAAATTACAGAGGATGTTAATTGATGACTTCATAAAAAAACCACTAAGGCACTCAGGACACTAAGGCACACATAGATTGCAGAAAAATTTAATGATTGATTTATAACCTTAGTGGTTCTTTGTGCTCTTTGTGCCTTAGTGGTTAAAAAAATATAAATAAACGCAGTTCATCATGAATATTTTAGTTTTAAATTGTGGAAGTTCGTCCATCAAATACCAGCTTTTCAACATCGAAAAGCAACGGCTCTATGCCAAAGGGATTGTAGAAAAAGTGGGGCTGAAGGGCTCGTTTTTAAAGCATGAAAAAGAGAATGGAGATAAAGTGAAGCTGGAGGGCGAAGTCATTGATCACCAAACCGGCATTGAGTATGTGCTGGGAGTATTGATCAGCCCGGAGCATGGATGTATCACCAGCTTGTCGGAAATCGATGCAGTCGGACACCGGATGGTTCATGGCGGAGAGCGTTTCCAGGAGAGCAGCCTGATCAACGAAGATACCATCAAAGATTTCAAGGCGTGCATTCCGCTCGCCCCGCTTCACAACCCGGCCAATCTCAAGGGGGTTTTGGCCATGCAGCATCTGCTGCCCGAAGTACCCCAGGTGGCGGTATTCGATACGGCTTTTCACCAAACCATGCCTGCCCACGCCTATATGTATGCGATCCCCTACTCCCTATACAAAAAATATGGCATCCGCCGCTATGGTTTTCATGGCACCAGCCATTACTATGTGGCACGAAGGGCCTGCGAAATACTGGGAGTTCCCATGGAATCGATGAAGATCATCACCTGTCACCTCGGGAATGGCACCTCCATGGCTGCCATTAAAAACGGCAAATCCATTGATACATCCATGGGATTAACCCCGGTTGAAGGGCTGATCATGGGAACCCGCTCGGGGGATATGGATCTCGGCGTACTCACCTTTGTGATGGAAAAAGAAGAGCTGAATATTGCGGTGGCCAACACCCTGGTAAACAAACACAGCGGGATGCTGGGAATTACCGGTGTGTCCTCCGACATGCGGGAGATTGAAAAAGAGGCGGAAGCCGGGAATAAACGGGCCATCCTGGGGCTGGAAATGTTCCGGTACCGCATTAAAAAATACATCGGCGCCTATGCCGCTGCACTTGGCGGTCTCGACCTGCTCATTTTCACCGGCGGAATCGGCGAAAACGACCCGGTAACCCGTGAATCATGCTGTGCCGAACTGGAATACATGGGACTGGAATTCGACCCGGAGAAAAATGCCGGTGTGCGGAGTAAAGAAGTTTTGTTGAGCAAACCCGGTTCAAGGGTAAAGGTTATGACGATTCCAACCAATGAAGAACTTGTGATTGCAGAGCATACCTACCGGATTGTGTCGGCGCTGCGAAAAGTACCAGTTGGATAAAAACCCTATTCAATCGTTTTAAGATACTGTCCTGCCGTCATGACAGGAATTTTTGCCTTTTTAAAATCTTTCAGATTCCGGGTGATGATAATATCCTGGTTGTTTTCAAGTGCAGAAAAATACTGTAATGCATCTTCAAAATCCTGAAATTCAGCATCATTTAATGCCAAATTAATTATCTTATCATCCAATGGCAAAACATCTGCCAGCAATTTGAATTTTCTCAGGATCAATTTTGCTTCCTGGGGATTGGTTTCCTTTAGCAATGTATAATTTGTATTTGCAAAGGTCAATGATGAAACGCTTAATTTAACTTGTCCCATATCTGCAAGCGAAAACAATCTGGCAGCACTGGCGTAATATGGTTCCCGTTTTGCCAACAGATCAATAACGATATTTGTATCTATTAACAGTTTCGTCATTTGTATTTTTCGATAATATGATCGGAATATTCCTTTTTTGAATTATAATTTTCCGGCAATTCAATCACCCCACTCAAACTCTCAACCAGGGGTGTTATTGCAATCCTTTCTGATCCCTGCTTGGTTACTAAGTCAAGGTAGGATTCGATCATCCGGGATAAACTGATCCGATGACTTTGAGCATAATTCTTGGCTCTGTCAATCACATCCTCATCCATACTTATGGTTAATTTTGTGTTCATAATGGTTATTTTACGTACAAATTTACAAAAATCATACGCCACTTGCAAGTTTTTCTTTTAAAAAGCCCTTCTCCCCTTTCCGACTTCAGCCCTGTCAGGGTCCTCCACCCAGTGAGAGTTGGGGCAATCTCTTGTGACACCCTTAGGTGCGAAATTCCTTGATCAGATCACAGATTAATTTGCGGTTGTCAGCTTCCTGTGCGGCGCAAATTACGGTTCTGGCGGATACGTTCGTAACGGAAATCGCCTGTTGAGAAACCATCTTCCGGGTCATCATCCGATTTGAATTTTTTCCAGAGATATTCCTGCTCGTCATAATACCAGCCGTCGTCCTCGCGAACGTTGATCTCGTTCCAGTCGATTACTTTGCCGGTAACCGGATCGTAAATCTCATAATCTGAACCGGTTTTCTGTCCGAATTCGATCGCTTCCTGGAGCCGGACGAATTCCCTGTTCTCTCTTTTCCCTGCGGGGTCCTTATAAACAGTGAGTAAAATCATATTCTTCTATTTTTTATGTAAAAGTAATATGAGGGTACGCCAAAGTGTGACGTGGTTAAGAAATTTCTCGCAGATTTTCGCAGATGTAAGCGCAGATTTTCGCAAAAAATATATAATCATTGTTCAAATCAACAGGTTATATATGGATTATTCCATCAAACCAGCAATAAAAAAACTTAATTTTGCCTGCTTAATACTACGGTTTTTTTAAGGTAAATTTTTATTTGGCTGGGAAACCGTTATTTTGCTAAAAATTTCAAGTTTTGACCAATCCAAATAGATTTTTTTTCGTTATCTCATTTTTTTTCTCAATAGTCTTGACCAATTCCATTGCTGCTCAATCATGGGATTTCATCAAAGAAAAAGATGGCATAAAAATATACACCCGCAAGGATCCGGGGAGCTCCCTGAAGTCGTTCAAAGGGGTCACCGATTTTCATGCCCCGGCTGAAAAGGTTTACAACCTGATCGGGAATGTAAAGAATCTCGACTGGTGGGATAAAAACTTACGGGAGATCAAAGTGCTGTATTATGAAAAAGAGAAACGGTCGCAATACTACCTGGTGTATGACGCGCCATGGCCTGTTTCGGATCGCGATCTCTGCGTGGATGCGGTAATCACCACCGACCCGGTAACTGGTGTACGCACGGTGTATGCCGTGCCATTGCTCAATGTGGTTCCGGAAAACAGCAAATATGTGCGTATAAAAAACTACTGGCAGCGCTGGACCCTCACGCCAATTGGCAATGACATGGTTCACGGCGTACTTGAAGGCCATGTTGACCCTGGCGGCAGCGTTCCGGACTGGATTTACAACATGGTGATTACCGACACACCGCTGAAGATCATGCGGGGACTCAAGGCACGGCTGGAGAAGAAATGACCGCAATATTAAATCTTCATTAACAAATCGTTAACTTTGGTTTAGTTTCATCAATGCCCGCGATCTTTGCATAAAAATAGCTTATGCAAATTATCACCGGTCAATTCAATGATTCCTATTTCCCGATTATGGATGGTGTAGGCATGACTGCCCACAGCTATGCTTACTGGCTGAATGAAAAACACGGGAAGAGCATGATGATCGCACCTAAGGTCAAGGATTACAAAGATACTGTTGACTATAAGGTGTATAGATTCAAATCAGTTCTCCTTCCGGGAATGAATCCTTACCGTATCGGTCTTCCGCTCATTGATGTCAGGTTTAAAAAGAAGATCAAGAAAATCAGGTTTGACCTGGTCCATGCCCATTGTCCGTTCATCAGCGGGCAGGTTGCCGCAAAAATTGCCACAAAACTCAAGGTGCCGCTGGTGGCAACTTTTCATACCAAGTACCGCGATGACTTTAAAAAGGTGGTCAACAATGATCTTTTCGTTGACTTCCTGGTGAAAATGACCCTTGATTTTTACAATTCGGCCGACCTGGTATGGGTTCCCAATCAAGCCACCGGACAAACGCTACGGGAATATGGTTTCAACGGATCTTACGAAGTAATGCCCAATGGTACGGACATGCTTATTCCCGATAATGCGCACCTCTTGAAATACTGCAAAAAAGGGATTGAACTGATTGATGCCGGCCCGGATGAGTTTGTGATGCTGTTTGTTGGGCAGCATCGCTGGGAGAAAAATGTCAGGCTTATTCTGGATGCCATGAAAACGCTGAAAGAATCAGGGGCGGTATTTAAAATGGTTTTTGTTGGAGAAGGTTATGCCGCCAAAGAAATGATGAAACTGGCGAGCCAGTATAAAATCGGGGATGAGGTTGTGTTTCTTGGCGTAATCACAGACCGTTTGGTCCTTCAGAATATTTACGCAGCATCGGACTTGCTGGTATTTCCGTCGGTGTATGATAACTCACCCCTTGTTCTTCAGGAGGCCGCTGCATTCGATGTACCTTCGGTAGTCGTGCGGAATAGCTCTTCATCGGAGGGGATGATTGATGGGATCAACGGGTTTCTGGTGGAAAACGATACGGCATCATTGGCAAGCAAACTCAGAGAGGTGATGATGCACACCGATGTCCTAAAAAAAGCAGGTGAAGGTGCGCGAAAAACGATCTATCATCCATGGGAAACCATTGTTGAAGATGTGTACCACCGCTATGTCGAATTGATCAGGGAACATCAGCCGGCCGTAACAAGGCAGGCCGATGATGATGAAGAACAATAGTCAAACCATGGTTCATTGTGCTGTAAGAAACCTGCTAATGCAGATCGAACTCTTTCAGCAGTTCTTCGAAGGTTTCCTTATGACTCGGCGATTCAGCCTGTTTGGTAGCCAGAGCATAAGCCTGTGCATACAGATCTTCACGGAAGTTGTAAATTCTCCATTCTCCGTTGTTGTATTCAAGTGCCGACAGGTTTTCTACCCAGTCGCCGGAATTCAGATAAGTGACAGAACCCTGCGCGTTGCTGATGGTTCTCATTTCAGCCTGGTGGATATGTCCGCAAATTACATAGGCATACCCTTTTGAGATCGCTATCCCCGCAGCGGTTTCCTCAAATTTGTTGATATAGGACACGGCCCTTTTCACGCCATGTTTGATCCTTTGAGAAAAAGATATCTTTTGGCGGCCAATGCTGGTGAGAATGAAATTGACGAAACTGTTTATCAGGATCAGCAGGTCATAGCCAACCGAGCCGAATTTTGCCAGCCATTTGCTGTGCTGCATGGTAATGTCAAACACATCGCCATGAAATATCCACGCCTTTTTCCCATCAAGTTCGATCAGGAGCTTATTCACTAATTTGAACGAACCGATGTTGAACCTCACGAATTTACGCATCAGCTCATCATGGTTCCCGGTGATGTAAAAAACTTTGGTGTTTTTTGCGATCAGACCGGTCAGATGCCTGATTACCATCAGATGTGACTTAGGAAAATATCGTTTGCGAAACTGCCAGATGTCGATAATATCGCCATTCAGAATCAGTGTTTTGGGTTTGATGCTCCGCAGGTACTGTAATAGTTCCCTGGCATGACAGCCAAATGCCCCGAGATGCACATCGGAAATGACCACCAGGTCAACTTGTCGTTTTGGAATGGATTGATGCTTCATATTCTTCGTGCAAAAATACAGGTATCATCTAATGCCAATGTTAACAGTATGTTACAAAACCATTAATTTACTGTTAAGAAATTATTAAGTTTTCAGGAAATGGATAAATCTGCTGTTTTAAGTATGAAATTTGCCAAAAAATCAATCGAAACCATGAAACGAAATAAGGTTCATTCAAAAGTGATCAACAGAATATCAAGACGGGATAATCTTCCACTGCTCCGCGGAATGTTTATAAGCCCCGAACCCACCGTTCAGGTACAAATGTTCACGCACCGGGACACATACAACGATGGCAATAGTGAAGATGGTCTGTTCCTGACTGCAAAGCAGGCAATGTATCTTGAGGGATAACAACTCATCCAACCCATGAATGATTTGACAAAAAAAACCGGGAATCCGGCAGGACGTCTGTTGTGGCTTACAGATACCTATGGAGATCGGAACGGGGTATCGACCGTGCTGAAGGAAATTCACCATGAGATCAAATTGCGCAACCTGCCCATTGACCTCATGGTATGCAGCAGCGCCATCGAACCCGATGATCACCTGATAGTACTGAAACCCGTATCGCAGTTCACTTTTCCGATGTACCGGGAGCAGCCTGTAAGGGTACCCAACTTTATAAATGTACACCGGGCCTTCAAACGGGGAAAGTATGACCGGATTATCTGTTCCACCGAAGGACCGATGGGCCTGGCGGCTCTCTGGCTTAAAAACGTATTCTCAGTTGAAGCCTTCTTTTTCCTTCATACAGACTGGCTGATGTTTGCCCGGGAAGTGTTGTCGATGGAGCAACCCGGTCTGACCAGGTTGCAGAGGCTGATGAAAATCTATTATAAAAGATTTGGAAATGTTTTCGTCCTCAACACTGAACAGCAGCAGTGGCTAACCGGGAAAGCCATGGGTTTTGACCCTGGGAATGTTTTTCTGACTGCCCATTGGGCTGACAGGATTTTCTCAGAAACTTTGATCAGCAGCCCGGATGCTGGTGGTACCACCGGGCTGAACACAGGGCATCTGCCCGATGAAAGGGTCGATTGGCTAAAACCTGTTGCGCTATACGCTGGAAGAATCAGCAAAGAGAAGGGGGTTCTGGAACTTCCGGGCATCGCCAGGATGATCCGTTCGGTGATCCCTGAAGTGCAAATGGTCATTGCAGGAACCGGGCCGGCGGAAGAAGAACTTAAAAAGGCCATGCCGGATGCATGCTATCTGGGTTGGGTTGACCGGGATCATTTGCCGGCACTGTATACTGCATCGGATGTATTGCTGCTGCCATCGCGGTTTGATACGTTCAGTTGTGTCGTGCTCGAGGCACTGAGTTGTGGTTTGCCGGTGGTTGCCTACAATTCCAAAGGACCCAGAGATATTTTGAAGGATTCGGTGAATGGTTACCTGGTGGAGACCGATGAAGAAATGGCCGGGAAGGTGGTCAGATTTTTCCTGGACCCCGACAAACAGCAGGAAATGAAACAAGCTGCCATAAAGAGAGCGGAAGAATACCAGGCAGAAAAAATAATGGATCGTTTGCTGCAGGATGTGGGTTTTTTAACTGAAACATATACTGCATGAGCAAAGAAAAAAACGAACCATGGATCTGGTGGAAACACGGCGTGATCTATCATATCTATCCACGTAGTTTCCAGGATTCGAACGGTGACGGGATCGGTGATATCCGTGGGATCATCCGTCGTTTGGGTTATCTGAAGGAACTTGGAATTGATGGCATATGGATATCCCCGATTTACAAATCGCCCATGATCGATTTCGGATACGATGTTTCCGGTTACCGGGAAATCGACCCGGTTTTCGGCACCATGGATGATTTCCTGGAACTTCTCGAAAAGGCCCATGAGGCCGGGATCAGGATCATTCTCGACATGATCCTGAATCACACCTCCGACCAGCATCCCTGGTTTGTCGAATCATCCTCTTCATTGTATAATCAGAAGCGAGACTGGTACATCTGGCATGAGGGGGTCATGGGCCATAAACCAAACAACTGGAAGTCGGCAGTTGGCGGAAGCGCCTGGAAACTTGATGAAAAAACCGGACAGTATTACCTGCACTCCTTTTTCAATGAACAACCCGATCTGAACTGGCGCGACCCTGATCTTCCGGGTGTTTTTTTTGAGGAGATGAAATTCTGGCTCGACATCGGGGTGGATGGCTTCAGGCTGGATGTAATCAACCTGATCGCCAAGGATAAGAAATTCAGAAATAACCCGGTTTTGCTGGGAATTCCTGCACTACAGCAGCATGTTTATACCCGGAACAGGAAACGGTCGGTCGTCATCGTGAAACAACTTCGCGAACTGCTTGACCGCTATGAAAACAGGGTAAGCATCGGGGAAATTTACACCCATCCCCCGGGAGATGCGAAAGCCGCTGCCAGATATCTTGCAAAAGGGAAAAATGGAATCCACCTCGCCTTTGATTTTTCACTGATTTTCAGCAGGTGGAATGCACATTCCTACTTTAAAAGCATCAAAACATGGTACGACAGTCTGCCACCGGATGGCTGGCCTTGCAATGTTTTATCAAACCATGATCTGCTCAGAAGCATCGACCGCTTTCCGTGGCGAACCAACCGGGAGGAAAAAGCGAAGGTTGCCGCAGCCATGCTGCTGACCCTAAGGGGGACGCCATTTATTTATTATGGCGAGGAAATCGGCATGCACAATACCAATCTCTCGCGAAGCCAGATCCGCGATCCGTTGGGCAAGCGTTACTGGCCCCTGTTCAAAGGCAGGGACAGGTCGCGAACGCCCATGCAGTGGGATGAAGGCATATCCGGAGGATTTACCACAGGCATCCCCTGGCTGCCGCTGAACAAGGACACCCGTTCGCGCAATGTCAGGATACAGGAAGGGGAGCAAACTTCATTGCTGAACCATTACCGGAACCTCATCAAATTGCACAGAAACAGCGAGGCGCTGCAAAAAGGCTCCTGGCTTCCCGTAAACAACGGGCAACAGGGAATCCTGGCCTACTTCCGCAAGACTGAAAATGAACGAATCTTAGTGATCCTGAATTTTACTGGCAGGCACAAAAGATTTTCAATACCTGAACATATCTATGGACTGATCTTATTCTCGACCCACAGAAGCCCGGATGAATACAGTTATTTTCAGAATATGAAGATCGGACCTTTTGAAGCGACCGTCTGTCTGGTAAGTGAATAGAGACCTTCCCGGTGTTAAAAACCCGGAAGGTCTGTTCAAAGATTTAGATTGCGAGAACTGAATTTTCAGAACCAAGTCCGCTGGCGATAAAGCTATCGGCTTCGGCATCGTTTTCCCAGTTGGTGCCATCAATGAGGTAACGGAACTGGTATGACTTGCCTGTCTCCAGGTCGAGGGATACTGACCACACACCGGTAGTCTTGGTTAATTTCAATGGGGTTTCACCAAGTTGCCAGTTGTTGAAATCGCCAACAAGCAGAATGGAGGATGCAGATTTATACTGATCTCCTGACAGAGAGAATTTAACTTTACAAACAGGTTTTGCTTTTAATAATTTCTTTTCGAGACTCATATTGATATGTTTATTTACACTAAATTTCGTGCAAAATTAAACAATATTTTTAATACGCATAAAAACCACTGTTAAATCACTGTTAAATTTGACATGAAAATCTCCAATGTAATTGTATCCGTGATGGTTATAGCTGTTTTGCAAATGGCTTGTACCCGTCAGCATCAACAACTTTCTGTACTGTCAACCCCTGCCGGAAGTGAATATACTGCCATCAGGCAAAGCGGAATCACCGTGATTCCGAACGGCAGGTTTCTTACCCCGGCAGGAAGATCCATGGAAGTCGCTCCCCATCCATACGGACTGGTAGTGAGCAGCGATGGAGATATAGCTGTAACGGCCAATTCCGGCGTCAGGCCGCTATCCGTCTCCATCATCAAAGGATTGAAAAGTGCACATCCATCGGTAATGCAGGTTCCTCCCGGGCCATTGACCAATGGGGGAATTCTTGCTTCGGTGTTCATGGGACTGGCCATTTCCCCGGATCAGAAGATGGTTTATGTGGCAGGCGGCCAGACAAATAAAGTGTACATTTTCTCCATAGATGACGGGAAAAAGCTTGATTCGGTGGATTGCTCGCAGGAAATAAATGGCACGAGATACCCGGATGGTTATATCGGCGATATGGTATTGACGAAAGATGGCAGAACCTTGTTTGCTGTGGATCAGACCAATTTCCGGCTATTGATTATTGATGCACAGAAAAGAAAGGTAATTGGCAACGTTGGAGTTGGCCGCTATCCTTTTGGCGTCGCCCTGTCGCCGGATGAAAAGCAGGTGTATGTGGCCAATGTGGGTTTGTTTGCATACCAGAAGATCGACTCCATTGAAGATAAAAAGGATTATGCCCGGGCATTGAAATTTCCACCATTTGCCTACGGTTCGCGGGAGATGAAGGAGGGGGTGAAGATCGGTGGCGTAAATGTTCCCGGAACCGGCGAACCCAATGTACCTGAATCGTTTTCCGTCTGGTCGGTTTCAGTTAACAATATCCGGCATCCGGCGGTGGTTGCTAAAATCAAAACAGGAACGCTGGTTGGCGACAAAGTGGAGGGGGTCCCCGCCGTGGGCGGCTCGAGCCCGAATTCAATGGTGGCCACCTCAAAATATGTGTTTGCCAGCAATGGCAACAATGACAACATTAGCGTTATTGACATTGAAAACAACCGGATTGTAAAAGAGATCAAACTGCAACTGCATGAGGCTGTCAAACATTTCCGGGGTGTTATCCCCTTCGGACTGGCGGTTTCACCGGATGAAAAGCGCTTGTATGTGGCCGAGTCGGGCATAAATGCCATCGGAGTCATTGATATTCCTTCACTTTCGTTGATCGGACATATCCCGGTTGGCTGGTTTCCTTCGAAACTGGCCGTTACACCAGATGGGAAAAAGCTGATCGTGGCCAATGCCAAGGGCTATGGCAGCGGCCCAAACGGTGGAAAAGGTTATAAGGCAGGCCCGGAAGGAACCTACATCGGGTGTTTGATGAAAGGCACGGTTTCCATCATCGATATTCCATCGGATATCAAATTGAGCATTTTCACCCAGCGGGTCATCCAAAATAATTTCAGGATCGGGACGCTGGAAGATATTAAGCCGGCCCGCAAAGATAACCCTGTTCCGGTTTATGGCGGCGAAAGGGAATCGCCGGTGAAGTATATCGTGTTTATTTCGAAGGAAAACCGCACTTACGATGAGATTTTCGGGCAACTGATTAAAAGCCGGGGAGATGCAACCCTTGCCCGGTATGGCAAAGCAGTCAGTTTTTTCAACAAGGACCATTCGCGGCAGGTTGAGAACGCAACAGTGATGCCAAACCACCTGAAACTTGCGTCCCTCTATTCTGTTGCCGATAATTTTTATGTGGATTCCGATGTTTCGGCCGATGGTCACCGGTGGCTGGTGAATACCTATCCCAACGAATGGGTGGAAGCAAACGTACCGGCCAGCTATGGCGGAAACCGATCTTACAGATCTACTTCGAAGGCGCCCGGCAGCCTGGGAATGACCGGATCGGCCGGCGCCATTTATCCCGAGGATTACAATGAAGCGGGTTCCATGTGGGATCACCTCGACCGCCACGGAGTTGATTTTTTCAACTTTGGATTTGGGGTAATGTTTGAACCTGCATTTTATGCCGATACTTTCAAGGTCTTCGGAATCCGGTATTTTACCAATTACCCGATGCCGGCTCCCATGTTTTCAAAAACCTCGAAAAGCTATGTCACATTCAACATGGCCATTCCCGATCAGTTCCGGGTAAGCCAGTTTATCAAAGAGTTTAATGAAAAATGGACCGGGGTGGGGAAAGAGCTGCCAAAAATGCTGACAGTCATCCTGCCCAACGATCATGGCGCCGGCGAGCGGCCTGATGCAGGTTATCCATTCAGGGAAAGTTACATGGCCGATAATGATCTTGCCGTGGGCCGCATCGTGGAGTTTTTGTCGCACACACCGTACTGGAAAAACATGGCCATCGTCATTACCGAGGATGATGCCCAAAATGGCGTGGATCATGTGGATGCCCACCGGAGTGTGCTGATGGTGATTTCCCCTTATGCTAAAAAAGATTATGTGAGCAAAGTCCACTACAGTTTCGGAAGTATCTTTAAAACCTTCTGGAATCTGCTGGGATTGCCTTACCTGAATCAATACGATGCCGGGGCAACCGATTTGTCGGATATGTTTACCGGAAAGCCCGACTTTACGCCTTACCAGGCATTACCCTCCGATTTGCGGGTTTTTGATCCGCAAAAAGCGTTGACGCCGCTCGATGAAAAATTCGACTGGAAAACGCTTTCCACTTCACCGGATCTTGACAATCCTTCGGATATGAAGGAAGATCAGAAGGAGAAGGAGGAGTATCGTACCGGGGACCAGAAGTTGGAATAAAGGGATTATTATTGTAACTTTACGTTGAATTTCCAAAAAGTTCCTATACCATGAAAACAGTAGCCATTTTTGTTACCTTTTTTTTGTTATTCGATGCTGGCTATTCACAGGAAAAACCTGAAACTGGCACTCTCCGGTCAATTGCCGGCAAACCGGCTGCCGGGGCCCAGGGTTATAATCACGATGTCGCCCTTGTAAAACCTTTCATCAACACCAACGATTCGTCCGGCGGATATTACAGTGAATACTGGTACCAGTCGTTCAACTTCATGTATTGCGGAGCCACCATAAATAACCCCGGAAACCTGAATGCGGCCCACGTATTCCTGGAGATGAAAGCGTATGATATCATGGGTGTTTACCTGCAGTCCTGGTTTTCTGACACCCTGTCGGTGGTCATCCCGGGGGAAACGGTTACCGTCAACATTCCTGGTGAACTAAACTTTCAGCCCTGGATTGTCAATAGCCGGATCGACCATCTGATTTTCATCGCCAGGTCCGATTCCGTGGATGATAACCCTTTGAATGACCAGCAAACGGTTCCCTTTACAACTTTTTTCTACTATGACTGGTCCATGGTGTCAAGATCGGTAAATCCGGGTATGTCCGGCGAAATTGGTCCATCAGGAGGATTTCACCCGGGGGATTTTGTTGGTTTTACCGTGAAACCGGGGAATTACTTTCACCGGATATACAATATGAAAATTTACCTCGAAGCGCCCTGGCCGGAAACACTGCATCTCACCGCCATGTTGTTTGAAAACGGAAGATTGCTTGATACGACCGCGTTTGTTCTTCCTTCTCCACAGGAATCGGGCTGGATTTATTCCAATTCATCCTTTT
>JBAXFM010000013.1:0-34558 GCA_037139855.1 Bacteroidota bacterium | reverse complement strand
CTTTGCCATCCTGAGATCCATTATTGACACTGCCATTAAAAATGGGCAAAAAGTGCTGCCTGCTTTGTATGTCATTGCCGATTATAAATGCGACTGATTAGTAACTCTTAGTTTTATTTTATATTCTTGTATTTAAATTTTTGACACAGACCAGCTACTTTTATGATAAAGCTTTCTGATTATATATTTGAAAAGTTACTTGATGAGGGAATTCATCAAGTTTTTCTTGTTACCGGAGGGGGGGCCATGCATTTGAATGATTCCATCGGCAAGAATAAAGGCATCCAATATATTTGTAATCATCACGAACAGGCATCTGCAATTGCAGCAGAAGGGTATTTCAGGGCAAGTGGAAAATTAGCTGTGGTAAATGTAACCTCAGGGCCGGGTGGATTAAACACACTGACAGGAGTTATGGGCCAGTGGACTGATTCAATCCCTGTCTTGTATTTATCCGGGCAGGTCAAATATGAAACTACGATCGATTCCTGTCCTTCCCTGGATTTAAGGCAATTAGGAGATCAGGAAATCAATATTGTTGATGTCGTCAAACCATTAACAAAGTTTTCGGTCATGGTAAAGGATCCATTAAAAATCCGATATTATCTTGAGAAAGCATTGTATTTGGCAACCTCTGGCAGACCTGGTCCGGTGTGGCTGGATATTCCGTTGGATGTCCAGGCTTGCATGATTGATGAAAGCAAACTTGAATCATTTATTGAGCATAAACCGCATGATCATATTGCTTTAAACGGATATGAAGAGCAAATTGATTTCGTTATCGAAAAAATAAAAAAATCCAAATGCCCGGTGTTCTATATTGGACATGGCATTAGATTGGCCAATTCCATAACAGCTTTCTTCACTATCCTTGATAAATTTCCGATTCCGGTAGTAACTGCCATCAATGGACATGATCTTATATGGTTTGATCATCAATTGTTTTTTGGAAGGCCAGGAATCTGCGGTGACAGGTTGGGGAATATCATGGTTCAGAATTGTGATCTGCTAATTGTCCTTGGGACCAGACTTGGCGTTCGTCAGACGAGTTACAGTTTTGACAATTTCGCACCAAATGCATTTAAGATCATGATAGATATTGACAACGCTGAGTTGTTGAAGCCCACATTACATATCGATTTGAAAATTAATCTTGATATTAAAACATTCATTGAGCTTTTCTGCAAGAAAACAGAGAATCAAAATATTACAGAGTATACTCCCTGGATAGATTGGGGGCGCAACATTGAACGCAATTTGCCGACCATCCTTGAAGATAATATTATCAAGAAAGACCTTGTTAATTCTTATGTTTTTGCAGACATTCTTTTTAAAACCTTACCTGGTGATTCGCTCATAGTTACTGGAAACGGAACTGCCTATACATCTACCTTTCAGATAATGAAAATAAAAAAAGGGATGAGGGTGATTGCTAACCAAGGCTGTGCCTCCATGGGATACGACCTTCCGGCAGCTATCGGAGCATGTATTGCCAATGATAAAAGACCAATATATCTGATAACCGGTGATGGCAGTATTATGATGAATCTCCAGGAGTTGCAAACCATTTTCTCCAATAAACTTCCCATTAAAATATTCATACTCAATAATAACGGTTATTTAGCAATCAGAACAACCCAAACTTCCTTTTTTAATAAGAATTTTATCGGAGAATCACCTGCGAGCGGGATTAGTCTTCCAGATTTTCTTAAAGTTGCAAAAGCATTTAACATAAAATATTATCAAATTTCCAGCAATAGCGATATTCCTGAAACCGTTCTTGATATTATCCATTTCGATGGGCCGGTAATTTGCAATCTGGAAATGGACCCAGAGCAAACATTGCACCCTAAGGTTGCATCCTCAACCGATAAAAATGGGAAAATATCGTCGAGACCACTTGAAGACATGTTTCCGTTTCTATCAGAAAGCGACTTATTAAAATGTTATTATAACAATAAAAGTAGTATTAACCTTTAAATTTGATAATGATGACCACATTAGAAAAAAAGATGATTGATGCTTTAAAGGACCTTAGAGACAATCATTCAGTAATAGGCGTAAAGGCAGAATTTGAAGCTGAAGGTACACGTTTGGAAGAAGCCCTCAGACTTAAAGAAATAATAACCCGCGCAGGCTTAGATCTTACAATTAAAATAGGTGGTTGTGAAGCTCTGAAAGATCTCTATGATGCCAGGTCAATCGGAGTTACACGTGTTGTTGCCCCTATGATTGAGTCTCCATTCGCATTGTCGAAATACCTTGATGCTACGCATCTTGCTTTTCCTAAGGAGGAATGGGATGAGGTTTCTTTTTTAATTAATATTGAAACGATTGTTGGATATGCCCAATTTGAAGGAATGCTGAAAATGCCAAGAATTTCCGAATTAGCCGGTATCGTCCTTGGTCGAGGGGATTTATCTTGCTCACTTGGAATGACAAGGAATGAAATTAACCATGATAAGGTTTTTGAAATTTCAAATGAGGTGCTTACAAAGGCCAAAGAAAAAAAGCTTGAAACGGTTATGGGTGGAGGGGTTTCAGCTGATTCTATTCCATTTTTCCAAAGATTGACAAAAGGATGTTTGGACAAATATGAAACCAGAAAAGTACTATTCTCATTTAACCAGGAGAATTATGAGATAATGAGACAAGGGATTTTAAAAGCAGTTGGTTTTGAATTAATGTGGCTGAAGAATAAACGCGATTTTTATGGCTTGATTTTCAATGAAGATAAAGCAAGAATCGATAATCTTGAAGGAAGATATGCGAGGTCGATCGAAACTGCAGGTGGGACAATGGGATGATGATTTATTTATAGTTTAGTATGAATACGAAAGTAGTTACCTTTGGTGAATTATTATTAAGATTGGCGTCCCCACTGCATCAAAGATTTTCACAGGCTCAAGTATTTGAAAAATCCTTTGGCGGATCAGAGGCAAACGTTGCAATATCATTGGCCAGGCTAGGAATAGCTTCTGAATTTGTTACACAGTTGCCTCGAAATGATTTTGGACAAAGTGCATTGATGTTATTAAAAATGCATGATGTGGAAAACGACCACATTATTATTGGAGGAAACCGGATGGGTCTTTATTTTGTTGAAAAAGGCTCAATGAACCGACCCAGCAGAGTTATTTACGATCGTCAGTATAGTTCATTTTCTGAGATTCAACCAGGGAGTATTAATTGGGACCAGGTACTTGAACAAGGTAGCTGGTTCCATTGGTCCGGGATTACACCCGCAGTTTCGCAAAGTGCCGCCAATGTTTGCAAAGATGCTTTGATGGTTGCTGCAAAGAAAGGTATCACCATTTCCTGTGATCTTAACTATCGTGATGCACTATGGAATTATGGTGTAAATACTACAACCATGATGGCCGAAATGGTTAAAGAGTGTGACGTTATTATAAGCAATGAGGAAGACTCTGAAAAGTTTTTCAATATTAAGCCAGAAAAGAACAATGTCATTGATGGGGAGATTGATTATAAATCATATGAACAGGTTGGACGGAAATTATGTGAACGCTTTCCAAAAGTAAAAATAGTAGCATTTTCATTACGTTCCTCCAGGAGTGCCGATGATAACTCTTGGTCAGGAGTAATTTGGGATGGTAAGTCCTTAATCAAGTCGAAAGAATATCAAATGACCAACATCGTGGACAGAATAGGAGGAGGTGACTCATTTGCAGCAGGTCTTATTTACGGGTTGATCAACCATCCGGCTGATCGGCAACGAACAATTGATTTTGCCGTTGCTGCATCCAGCCTAAAGCATACTATTCATGGAGATTTTAACCTCAGCACCCTTGGGGAAGTTTTAGCGGTGATGGACGGAAATTTTGCTGGAAGAATACAAAGATGAAAGTGTCACAATTATTTTCCAGACAATTTATCCTGTTTCTCTTTGTTGGGCTGCTCAATACCGGCTTCGGCTATGGGTTGTTTGCCCTTCTGATCTTTTTTAAGGTACATTATGCCCTAGCTTCATTGGTAAGTACTATTCTTGGAATTATATTCAATTTCAAAACAACGGGAGTCATTGTTTTTAAAAACCACAACAATATATTAATATTTCGATTTTTCATGGCTTATGGCATCACTTATCTGGTAGGGCTGGGGTTCCTTTATGTTACGAATTCTTTTACCATCAACAATTATATTGCTGGTGCGGTTTGGCTGTTGCCTGGCGCCATTATCTCCTATTTCCTTCAGAAGTCAATTGTATTCCAGGTCAAAGAATCAAAATAGGTTAACCAATTTTTTATGGGAGAAAGAAAAAAATTCATTAGTATTGTCACCGCGTGCTACAACGAAGAGGGCAATATTGCACAATTGTATCTGAGTATCAAAGATATTTTCAAAAACTTGCCGGCATATGATTATGAGCATGTTTTTATTGATAACGATTCAAAGGACAGATCCAGGCAGATCTTAAGGGAGATTGCATCTAAAGACCAGAACGTCAAAGTTATTTTTAACACACGTAACTTTGGACATATACGTTCTCCATTGCATGCGATCTATCAGGCAAAAGGCGATGCAATCATTAGTATTGTTGCCGACTTTCAGGATCCACCTGAAATGATTCCGGCATTTTTAGAAAAGTGGGAAGAGGGAAATAAAATCGTAATCGGGATAAAGAAAAAAAGCCAGGAAGGTTTTTTAATGTTTTCTTTGAGAAAAGCTTTTTACTCAATCCTGAACAAGTTTTCTGATATTGAACTGGTAAAGAATTTCACTGGCTTTGGTTTATATGACCGAAGTTTCATCGAAATCGTAAAAGAGATCAATGACCCATATCCATATTTTAGAGGACTAATCCCAGAATTTGGCATGCAGCGGTTTGAAATCGAGTATGTTCAACCGAAACGACACAGGGGGACATCAAATCAGAGTTTCATCACCCTGTATGATATTGCCATGCTTGGGTTTGTAAATTATTCAAAGATACCTCTGCGCATGGCCAGTTTTGTGGGTTTTTCGATTGCGATCCTCAGCTTTTTAATTGCCTTAGGTTATTTGATTTACAAATTACTTTTCTGGCAGGAGTTTAATTTAGGTTTGGCTCCATTGGTTATCGGGTTGTTTTTCTTTTCCTCGGTACAATTAATTTTTATTGGGATTATCGGGGAGTATGTAGGATCAATTTTAACTCAAATCCAACACACAAAAAGACCTTTGGTCATCGAAAAAGAAAGGTTAAACTTTTAACTTGAATGAAACAAACGAAAAAAAACGAAGTTCGAAAAGTTCAGCAATCCAAACGCACTGAGTATAAAATTAATACGACTCCACTCAGGCCTGTTATTATTGGTGTTGGGTTGCTTGTTGTGATCACTTTCATTGTTTTTTCCCCATGCCTTACAGGAGAGTTTCTTGGTTGGGATGATTACAATTATATCAGGGACAATGCCATGGTAAAAACCTTTTCATGGGAAAATATTATTCATATATTCAATTATAAGACTATGGTGGTCGGCAATTACCACCCTTTGACTATCCTAAGCTATATATTCGAATATCAATTGGTCGGGTTGAATCCATTCCTTTACCATTTTGACAATCTGGTATTGCATATTTTCAATATTATCCTTGTTTCCTGGATGATGTGGCTTCTTACAAAAAAAACTTATGCAACACTCATTGCGACTGCACTGTTTGCCGTGCATCCCATGCGGGTTGAATCGGTGGTTTGGGCTGCTGAGCGAAAGGATGTGCTTTACACTTTCTTTTTCCTGCTTGGGCTGATATTTTATATTTACTTTCTTCTAAAGGAACGCAGAAAATTCTATTTCTATCTTCTTTCCCTTTCATTTTTTATTCTTTCCATCTTAAGCAAAGGCCAGGCAGTGGTGCTGCCACTCACCTTGTTTCTACTCGATTACTGGTATTCAAAAAAAATCACCATTCATGCGATTTTAAATAAAGTGCCTTACCTCATTTTATCACTTATTACGGGTATCCTGGCCATCATCGCCCAGCATTCATCGCTCACTGAGCAACGGCTCACGGAACATTCATTCCTGGAGCGGACTGCTATCGCAGCATTTAACATCTCCGCTTACCTGTATAAACTGGTTTACCCCTTTAATCTGAGTAGCTTCTATAAATACCCTGCAGCAGATGACATGGGATGGGTTTACGCGGGTGCTTTGATCGCTGTTGCCTTGATTGGTTTTTGCGCATTTTATTTCAGGAAAAACAGGGTGGTTGTTTTCGGTTCTCTTTTCTTTTTATTCACTATTTCAATTGTTACCCAGATCCTGCCGGTGGGGAATGCCATTATTGCCGACCGTTACACTTATATTCCGTACATTGGTCTGTTTTTCATTATCGGGGTATTGCTGGAACAGTTCATTTCAGGAAAGCAGAAGAGCAAGCAGTATTTTCTATTTATTTCCATCGCGCTGCTGGTCTTGTTCTCAATAAAGAGCTATTCTCAATCTATGACATGGCATGATAATGAAACTTTATGGAAAAATGCCATCAAGCAGGATCCGGATAACGGGCTGGCATATAGCAATCTGGGCAAACATTATACTGATATTGAAGATTATCCGACAGCGATAGAAATGTGCGAAAAAGCGATCAAAAACAAAGCAACTTATAAGGAATGCTTTGGCGCTTATCAGAATCTTGGCGTAGCATTAACGAGAATCGGAAAATACCAAGAGTCGATTGAAAGCTATACGGCCGCAATTTCAATGGTACCCGCATTTACTGAAGCCATTTTCAACAGGGGACTTTCTTATACATCCCTGGGGAAATATGACTCAGCTGTTATTGATTTTACCATGATCATTTCAAGTCTCGACACACTGAATACCAAAGCATACTACAGTCGGGGCATTGCGTTAAATAAATTAAACATGGTCGATCGTGCAATCGCTGATTATACCACAGCAATCAGATTAGACCCCAATTATGGTACCCCATACGTGAACCGGGGAAATATCTATTTTGCCCGCAATTTGTTTGATAATGCCATTTCTGATTACAACATTGCTTTAAGGATCAACCCGAACGACGGGCCCACCTATTTGAACCGGTCATTTGCTTTTTTCCAGATGCATCGTTATCAAAATGCGCTGGAGGATGCGTTAAAAGCAAAAGAACTGAAGATTAACGTTAGTCCCTATTATTTATCGGACTTGCAAAATGCAGTCAAGCAATCAACTATCCGGTAAGGTGGGATCATTTTCTTTTGCCTTTTTAATATATTCTCTGCCTAAAGCCTCCTGTCCAAGATTCTTATAGGTTGTTCCGGTATTATACAGAAGAAATGCATCATTCTTGTTTATTTCCAATCCAATCAGAGAATACTCCAGGGATTTCTTCAAATCTCCCTTTATCCCGTAAACTGTTACCAGGTCTTTCAGCACTTCAACGTTTCGAGGATTTGAAAGGTATGCTTTCTGGAAGTACATGATTGATGTTTCCAGATCATTAAAATCTCTGCCGTATATTTTTCCGATTTTTTCTAAAACCTCGTCATCCTTTGGAGTCCATTCTGCCAGGATCAGAAGGTCATCCAGTGCTTCTTTTGGCATGCCCTCCAATAAATAAAATTGCGCTCTGTTCGTATAGGCTATTGCGATCCGGCTATCCAAAGGGTTATGATGGATGACATTACTCCATAAGGTTTCATCGTTTTGCCAAACCCTGGTTTGCACAAATGTAAGATAAAATAAAAATCCCGCATAACCTGTAACGAAAAGGATGACAGGTATTTTGTAGGCGCTTTCCCGAAATAACAGGCTGAGAAAATACCCTACAATGAAAAACAATCCTATGGAGGGTATATATGCATAGCGATCGGCCATGATGGCCCGGCCAACAGGAAAAAACTGAAGCACCATGGCAATGGTTGCTGCATAAAATAAGATTCCGAATCCTACCACATGCAGATTTTTCCTGTTCGATGTTACGCAGAAAATTGAAAAGCTAAAAATGGCAATCGTTAACAGTAGTGTAAGGTAAAAAAACACTGGGGTAGGACTCGTAATCCACTGTGCGTTGATATATGGATAGGGATATGGATAAAATGCTGACAACGCTGTCGGAAAAAATATCTTAGGGATATACGCTGCAAACCCGTAACATGCATGCGTGGTTCTCATCATGAGCGGCAGCATTTCTCCGATGGCATCACCCTCGGCTTGAATTTTTATTGCATAAAGGCCGAAAAGAATTGCAAGAATGAAAAATGGAATTTTATCGGGAAGGAGTTTCCAACTCCAACGTTTATTGGCCATAAAGCCCATCAGGATCAGAACCAACGGCAGGCTTGCTGCCATCGCCTTCGACATCAAGGAACAAAGAAATAAAAATAAGCAAACCGCATATAGTTTCCAGTCAGATTTTTTCATGAACTGCTGGTAGGAAATCAAGGCAGCAAGAAAGAAAAAAGCATAAAGAACATCTTTTCTTTCCGATATCCAGGCGACAGATTCTACATGGATGGGTGACAAACCAAAGAGCAATGCAGTAACAGCAGCAACCTCCAACTTTTTTTCTGATAAATTGTAAATGAAAATAAACACCAAAAGAACGTTTAAAAGGTGTAATAAAAGGTTTGTCAGATGATACCCGAAAGGGCTTTCTTTTGAGAAATGGTAATTGATGGCCAGGGACAACGTGGTCAACGGATGGTAATTTCCATATAATCCTTTATCTTCTTTGAAAATTTTTACGATATTATCAACTGCAAGACTTTTAACCAGTTCGTTGTTTGTAATATAATCCTGATCATCCCACGTTTTAAGCATACTATTTTGGAGAGACGGGAAAAACGCAATAAAAGTCGTCATCAGAATCGCAACCGGAACAATCGTTCGGGCATAAGATGGCAATTTTTTTTGTTTTTTATTGGTCTGTTTTGTGACTTTCATTTTTATCATGATCAGATGTATTCAATATGACATTTTTTGAGAAATCAACCAATCTTTTTTTTCAGCGTTTCAAGCAAACTTTGGGACACCGGATAATTAAATGATTTTGCTTTTATAGCATACTCGTAGGCCTTAGAATAATCCTTCATTTCATTGTATATCGCGGATATGTTATAAAATGCGTGACCATTGTCAGGTTTCAGGGTTATACTTTTCTCGAAATCGTTCAGAGCCTCCGGATATTTTTTTATCATAAAATAACAGAATCCCCGATCCAAAAAATAATCAGCGTTGCCGGGCAGATAACGAATTACCTGCGATAAATCAACAATTGCGTTTTCGTAGCGGCTCATATCGCGAAACATAACCGATCTGCTGATATAAACTTCAAGTAACGCAGGGTTAATTTTCAGCGCCATGGTGTAGTCGTTCAATGCCAAATTATACTGTTTTGATATTGAATAAAGTACCGCTCTGTTCAGTCTGGGTTTCTGGTCGAGGCTATCAAGTGCAATTGACTTTGAATATGCTTTTATCGCTTTTTCATTTTCACCCTTTAATTTATACCCATTTCCGAGGTTGTTGTAAACGCGTGCATTATCTTGCCTGATCTGCACATAAGACAAATAATCCAGCATCGCTTTATCAAAATCATTCTTGCTTACATAATAATTGCCACGATTTTCGTAAGCTACATAAGCCCCGGGATATTTTGAAATCACATTGGTCCATAAAGTTTCTGAATTATTCCAGACTTTAGTTTGTTCATAAGCTGTTTTTCCAAGGAAAAACGAATAAAGTAAAAAAACGCCTGTAAAAATCCAACGCAGGGAACGCATTCTTTTATCATGGCTGATCATAGCCTTATTCAGAAACCACGCGATGATAAAAAAAATACCGATGGAACTGATATAAGAATAGCGATCGGCCATGATTGCATTTCCGACCGGCAGGAATTGCAGTACCAGTACGATGGTAAAAAAGTAAAACAAGTAACCGAAACCGAACACTTTGGTGAATCGTGTTGAATAAATAACCAATCCGATGGTGAAAACGGCAATCAATGGAGAAAGATAAAAGATCAAAGGTAATTCACCTGATAAACTAATATTCGGGTAAGGGTAAAAGGCTGACAAATTAAACGGGAACAGTAAATTGAATGGGTACATGATGAAACCATAAGAAGCAAACATGACACGCTGGAATATTGTAAATACTTGTAGCCCTGCAGCAGCAACATGTCCCTGTATAATTGTGGTGATCATCCCGAATACGAAAGCAATGATGAAAAAAGGGATTTTTTCCAGGAATACCGTGGCAGTAAACTTTCTGCCATGAAAATAATCGATTGACAATAAAATCAGCGGGAATACCACTGCGGATGGCTTAGACAGCAGTGAAGCTAAAAACAATAATCCGATGACCAGCAACCGCATCCACCCTTTTTTTTCAAGATATTTCAGATAAAGGATTAGCCCGGAAAGAAAGAAAAAAGAATACAGGACATCTTTTCTTTCGGAAATCCAGGCAACGGATTCGACATGCAATGGGTGAATGGCAAAAAGCAGGGCAGTGACCGTGGCAACGATTATCTGTTTTCGCGAAAGCAGATAAATAAAAATAAAAACAAGGATAACATTCAGTAAGTGAAAAGCAAGACTTGTTAAATGGAAATAACCGGCTTCAGGTTCACTGGTTTCGCTGAAAGCATGCTGCGCTTTTCTGGCCAACTGATAATCAATACTTAACGAGAGCATGGTGAATGGATGGTAATTACCAGCTGACGAGTGGGTGAAGAAATACCAAATATTTTGAGCCCCGAACTCCTTTACCTGCGTATTTTCCAATACGTAAACATTGTCATCCCAGTTTGTAAAATGGTTCTTGATGGAAGATTGGTATAAAGACCCTGTAATAATCAACAAAGCTGCAACAACCACCCATGGAAGCCAGTTAT
Source organism: Bacteroidota bacterium (assembly GCA_037139855.1). GTDB lineage: Bacteria > Bacteroidota > Bacteroidia > Bacteroidales > FEN-979 > CAIVAT01. Next base: position 23,707 of record JBAXFM010000013.1, on the reverse strand, counting down.
TTTGATGGTTTCTTGTGTTAACGGATGGTTTCACAACAATTTCATGGTTGATCGTACTTTTTGGCTGCGCACCCTTCTTCATAGATCTATCAATTACCTGATTACTTCCCTTGACCTACAAGATCTTCGATTTTGCCCCCGTATTTCAGGTATTGTGATTCAAAATAACCAGCCGAGTCGTTTCGATTTGTGTTGTTTCTATAGTACAGAAAGAGGTTTTTATAAGCGCTTATTACCGAAGGGTCAATTTGAATAACATGTCGCCACAAAGCAACTGCCTTTTGGCTGTTTCCAAGATTGATAGAGAAAAGGGCAAGGTTCATCAATGCAATTGGGTTTGCCGGCTCATACTGTAAGGCGATCTCAACTCGTTCGGATGCTTTGGCGTAATCCCCTGTCTTTGTGATGGCAATGGCGGATTCAATGCACAGGTTGACAAAGTTTTTCATCACATCCGGTTTGGTTTCTCCCTTTTCAATGGCTTTTGTAAAATAAGTAAATGCTTGTTCCAGGTTTCGCTTTTGCATCAGTTCAATCATGCCAAGGTTGTAATAAAATGCTCCATACTCTTTTAATTTCACAGCCTCATGCAACTGTTCTTCGAATTTTACGAAATCCTGCTGTTTGAAATAGTACCTGCCATAAAAATGGTGAAACCAGGCCCGATCTGGTGAAACTTTTAACACTGATCCCCAGAAAGCCTCACCATCCTTATATTTTCTTTCCTGCAAAAACGTAAAAAAAATAAAAATGATCATCAGGGCAGCATAGAAGATCTGAATTTGTTTTTTTCTTAAATCGACCCAGGCTTCAGGCAGGATGGCCAGTAGTAATAATAAGAGTCCGATTGAAGGTAAAACTGCCCTGTGTTCGAGATAATCAAAGCTATCGTTGGTATTAAACAACCTGATAAACATGTTGGGAATGGCGAATACCAGAAACCAAATTAAACCCAACATGACCAACGAAGTGTTTTTAGTCTTAGAAATAAATATCACCAAGATCAGGAGAAGCATGATAATCACCCCAGCCAGTGTATAAAAAAAAGAAAAGACAGGCATTACCGCCAGGTCGAATGGCAGGAAGAATCTTGCAACGATTTCAGGGAGAAAAGGAAGGTTTTTCATGATGGCCCCCAACCCCTGCTCGTCCCCCTGGAGTGTGCCAGTAGAACTTTGTCGCATGAAGAACCATAGAAAAATGATGGCAATCCAGCTTAAATACATCGTTATTTTAGCAGGATCAATGATGCGTATTTTACTGATTATCAAATAAAATAAGAACAATAAGGGCAATGCAATGGCTGATTCCTTTGAAAAGAATGCGGCAGTAAAAAAGAACAAATGAAGAAAAAAGAATTTCAAAGACTTGTCTTGTGCAAACTTAATAAAGCAGGCAAAAGAGAGTAAACCAAAGAGGGTGATTAACAGGTCATTGATTGCAGGTATCCAGAATACGGCATTCGCAATAAGCGGGTGCAGCGAAAACAGGAGCGCACCGATCAGTGATTTCGGTTTACTGAATCCGAGCAGACTCAATAGCCATAACAGGCTGACACAACTCAGACAATGGATTATCACGCTAATAAAATGGTAGGCTTTGGGATCGGTTCCACCCAGTTGAGCGCCAATCATCAGCGCAACATTGAGCATCGGCCTGTAATAGGGAACCGTTTGCCCTAAAAAAACATCCGTGGTGAAGAGTTTTCCGAGATTGGAGGGGTCGCTGAGCTTTGCCTGGTTTTCGAGGACCAGTACATCGTCGTCAAAGTAGACGTAACCAAGATTCAGGGATGAAAGATAGAGTAAGAAAGGAAGGAGGAAAACAACGATCCAGGAATAATTAAAGAAACGGTCGAATGGGTCCGGTTTTACTTTTTTCACCATCGTTTTTTATAAATACAATCAAATTGGAAGGATTTCAAATTTACTTAGTTATCCTTCAGAATATAATCATCATACTCAACTTCGAACGCGAGTTTGTGCTTTGACTCTTCCTGGGCTAGATTAAAAAACAAGGCTTTAACCTCAGGATCTTCTGCCTTTTGAGCCAATTTGGTATACATTCGGAAGGCAGCTTTCTCCTTTTTCATTGCGAGGATAAGCGCATCCTGATATGACATGTTGGCTGTTGGTTTCACATCAACAAGATATTCTGCAATTTTAAGGTCTTTAACTGTTGCATCCGGCATTTTAAAGCTGCCAATTTCCTTGATGGATAAAAGATTAGCCTTATGGCGCATCTCTTCTTCGGCATACTCCTGGAATGTTTTTTTTGTTTGCTTATTTTTTGACTGGGCTGCCAGTTGTAAATAAAAATCTACTGCTGCCTGCTCTTCCCCGATAGCAAAATCGAGAATCTCGGTTATATTGGTGAACTCTTTCATTTGATTTACGATTTACCTCACCCCCGGCCCCCTCTCCCCAGGGAGAGGGGGAGGCGGTTTTGTTAATAACTATTTATTTAATTGTCTAAGATTTTGGCGAATGACATATCGAAACGTGCAGAGACGGAATCACAACCATGATGATAATGTCGCTTATTGTTATCTTCTTTGGTCGGGCGCATGAGTAGTCTACCCTGTTCTTTTTTTACCGGCAGGAGGGTTATAATCTCCATAAACACATCCCGGGGGTTGATTGAGGTGGAAATCCCGAACTCCTTGAGGATGCCTGCTATCTGTTGCAGAGAAGTCATCTCTATACGAGATTTCATTGTCTTTTCAAACTCCTGGATAACTTTTTGAGAATTTGTGAAAGTGCCTCCGGTTTCTGTCGGGAATGAAGAAGGTAATATCAGGTCAGCGGCCAGAGCTGTTTCGGTGAGAAAATAATCCTGTACCATTTTGAAGGAGGCCTGTGCAAAAACTTTTTCACTGGCCTTGCGGTCAATGGCACAGCCAATTGGATCTTCACCAAAGATAAACAGGTTACGGATATCTCCTGCATTCAGGCTGCCATGCAAACATTCGGTTTCATCAGAAGCAATTTCGGCTACACCCCAGGCTTCTTTCAGTCGCCTGTGATAGTCCTGATCTGCAATATCCTGGCCACCAATTCCAAGATGGGGGCTAACGCCCATATCGAACACCCCCTGTGAATTATTTTTTTCCTTCAATGCAATCAACCCATTAGCTGTTTTACCTAATTTTCCGGTAATTCTTGCCAGGTTGAATAACTCTTTTGAGGTGTTTCCTGATGTTTCTTTCTCAGAGAAGATCAGTACCGCATTTATTTCATTGTTATAGGCTTCAGCAAATGCAGCAACCTCATTTGATGTTAATCCAGAGGCAGCAACCATTAATTCAAAATCTTCTTTGAGGAGCATGGCTTTATAGCCCTCAAAGCCTTCAACACGATCGCGGAGGAAAAGTGCATTTTCCAATCCTTTTGAAAGCAGGTAATGGTTGACTGCCTTCACAAAATGGTAATAGGACTTCACGTTGATCTGCTGGGTTACCTTATGCGACATGGTATTTCCCGGCTTTTCTGTAACCATAATAACCGGGGTCTTCTTCAGAAAATGTGTATTCTGAACCATGAATCCAACCACCGCATGATCTTTATTTATTTCGGTTCCGAGGAGGTAAATTGCACTGGCATCTCCAATTTCGGCAAACGGTGCATTGAGGTCGCAGTTGGTGCGGTAACCCTCTCCCCTTCCCAGGTAATGAAAACTACCAACATTATTGGTCCTTGCTGCAGCGCGCGCAAGTTTATGAATCAGATACAACTCCTCATTCGATAACCTTGCGCCACCAAAGAAAGCATTTTCATCAGGTTTTACTGATTTTACTTTTTCTTTGATCACCTGAAATGCTTTCTCAAAAGAAATTTCTTCAAATTTTCCATTGACTTTTAACATCGGTTTGGTAATCCGACTTGTATCATTGAAAACCTGATACCCAAACTTCGGATATTTGCAAATGTTACCATCCGCATTGATAAGTCCGGTATTACCCGTCACACCCAGCACAAAACCATTTTTATGATGCAGATTGATGGCACATCCTACAGAACAGTAGTGGCAGACAGACTCTACTGATTCAGACTTCACCGGACCGGGTTTAAACAAAACATTTTCGGTAATGGCGCCTGTGGGGCAGGTGGAGATACACATGCCGCACGATTCGCAATCGGTATCCTGTAAGGCCTCGCCCATACTCGGGGCAACATACGTATGAAATCCACGGTTGATCAACCCAAGTGCATTGGCGCCGACCACTTCCCGACAAATGCGTACACAACGGGCACACAAGATGCATTTGTTGTTGTCGATCTCAACATAGGGATGACGAAAATCAACCTTGTACTCTCTGAATTCGCCCTCGAAAGATTTCTGCTGGGCATTGTATTCGCTGGAATATTTCTGCAAATCACAATCAAAAAAGGCTGTACAACCACATTCAAGACAGCGTTGGGCTTCGTGATGAGCCACCTCTGCGCCTGCATACCCCAATTCAACCTCGCTGAAATTAAATCGTGCATCCGCTGGCAGAGTTGGCATTTCCTCGCGAACCTGGGTTTCAAAACCACCCTTGTAGGCTTCTTTTTGTTGCTTTTTAAAATTATCACGTTTGCTGGTGAAAGGCTTTTTAGCCGGTTGAAGCGGTAACCCCATCAGGTACTGGTGAGCGCTGGTGGAAGCAATTCTGGCCTGGGCAATGGCCTCAATGATGGTGGCCGGACCTGTAACTCCGTCACCGGCAGCAAACATGGAAGGGATACCGGTTTGCAGGGTCATTTTATCTGCATCAATATCGCCCCATTTGTTTATCTTCAACTCCCCGCCTTCAGCATGGGCGTTGATGTCATCGATGAAATTCACATCGGTCTTCTGCCCGATGGCGGCGAGGATATAATCAATCTTAAGTTCAAAATCAGAACCATCGACAGGTACAGGCCGACGGCGACCTGATGCATCTGGTTCACCAAGTTCCATTTTGATGCAGGTGACCGATTCAACTTCACCCTGAGCGTTTTTATTGATCTTTTTAGGCAGCGTCAGAAACAAGTATTCAACCCCTTCAAGTTTTGACTCATGGATTTCGATCGGATTGGCTGGCATCTCTTTCTCTGTACGGCGATAGATTACGTATACTTTATCGGCTTTGCAACGGATCGAGGTGCGGCAACAGTCCATGGCTGTGTTACCTCCACCTACTACTGCAATGGTCTTTCCGCGGAAATCGTACCGCTGCCCGGTAACCTCCATGTTTTTCAGAAAGTCGATACCGGAAAAGACATTGCCGGCATCATCTCCTTCACATCCTACCCCTGTTCCTTTTTGGGACCCGATCGTTAGAACTGTTGCATCATATTTTGATTTCAGTTCGTGATAGCTGATATTTTCGCCAAGTTTTTTGTTATAAAAAATGTTGACCCCCAAATCAGTAATGTTCTTAACCTCCTGATCAAGAATATCATTCGGCAGGCGGTATTCGGGAATTCCATAACGCAGCCACCCACCCGATTTTGGGGCAGCTTCATAAATATCCACCTGATGTCCATCGATCTGCATGAAATGACCCACAGATAAACCACCGGGTCCGGCTCCGATCACCGCCACTTTTTTACCTGTTGATGGTTTTACCACCGGAATATATTTATCAGGAGATGCCAGGTCGAAGTCGGAAGCAAACCGTTTCAAATAATCGATACCAACCGGTGCACCTTCATCAAGCAGATTGCGGCGACATTCAGTTTCGCAGGGGCGCACGCACACGCGACCACAAATAGCCGGTAACGGGTTTGTTTCCTTGATCAGCGCCACTGCTGCGCTATATTGTCCTTTGTCGATCAACGAAATATATCCTTGCACATCTACGCCGGCCGGGCAGGTTTGCTTGCACGGACCAATGCAGTCAGCATAATGGTTGCTCAGCATCAGTTCCAATGCAATTTTCCTCGATTTCCGAATCCCTTCATTGTCAGTGATGATTTTCATCCCTTCCGTTAATTTGGTGGAGCATGAGGGTTGATGTCCCCGCATTCCCTCAACCTCTACCACACAAACATAGCAGGAGGTAAATGGTTCGAGACGGTCGTCATTGCACAGGGTCGGGATTTCAATTCCATGCCGGTTTGCGAGTTGAAGTATAGTTTCACCGGGAAAACCTTTTACAATATTTCCGTTGAGTATGATATTTAATGAATTGTCAGCCATTGAAGAATATGATTTAAATTTTGGTTTTACTTTGTTTTTTTCGTGACTGGTAACATGTGACGCGTGACAGTCCTTGTTACGTGTCTTGCGTTACGTGTCACGACAATAAGATCGATTGGAATTTGCATTTTGAGAAGCATACCCCGCATTTGGTACACATATCCTGGTTAATAAAGTGCTTTTGCTTGCGCTCGCCGGTGATGGCTTTCACCGGGCAATTCTTGAGACAGACCATGCAACCGGTACATTTCTCCTCATCTACCTTATAGGTTAACAGTGGCCGGCAGACTTTGGCCGGACACTTTTTATGACTGATATGGGCTTCATACTCATCGCGGAAATACTTTATGGTAGTCAGTACCGGATTGGGGGCAGTCTGACCAAGGCCACAGAGTGAATTATCCTTAATCTGGTAGGCCAGTTCTTCAAGTTTCTCGAGGTCGCCCTGTTTGCCATGTCCGTTGGTGATGCGATCGAGAATCTCCAGCATGCGTTTGGTTCCCATACGGCAGAAGGTACATTTCCCACAACTTTCCTTGCAGGTAAAATCGAGGAAGAACTTTGCAACATCAACCATGCAGGTTGTTTCATCCATCACCACCATCCCGCCTGAGCCCATGATGGCGCCAGTGGCATTAACCGAATCGTAGTCGACAATGGTATCCGATAAAAATTCAGGGATACAGCCACCTGATGGACCTCCCATTTGGACTGCTTTGAATTTCTTATTGTTTTTGATCCCGCCTCCGAGTTTGAAAATAACATCACGGATGGTCATGCCCATGGGAACCTCAACCAGTCCGGAATGGCGCACCTTGCCAGCAAGTGCGAACACTTTGGTCCCTTTGCTTTTCTCTGTGCCGTATTGCGCATACGCTTCAGCGCCATGAATGATGATCCATGGGATGTTGGCAAAAGTTTCAACATTATTGATGTTCGTCGGTTTCTTCCACAATCCTGAAACAGCAGGGAAAGGTGGACGTTTTCTTGGCATCCCCCGTTCGCCTTCGATGGAAGCGATGAGTGCAGTTTCTTCACCACACACAAAGGCTCCGGCTCCTTCTTTGATATATATGTCAAGATTAAAGCCATCGATTCCAAAGATATTTTTCCCGAGGTATCCCCTATCGTGAGCCTGTTTAATAGCAATGTTGAGCCGTTTGATGGCCAGCGGATATTCGGCGCGGCAATAAATCACGCCTCCGGTTGCTTCAATGGCATAGGCAGCTATGATCATTCCTTCGAGTACTGCATGGGGATCCCCTTCGAGTACCGACCTGTCCATGAATGCACCGGGGTCGCCTTCGTCGGCATTACATATCACGTATTTATCGGCCGATTTGTTCGCGTTGGCAAATTTCCATTTTAATCCCGTTGGAAACCCACCTCCACCACGACCACGTAACCCTGATTTAAGGATGGTGTCGATAACCACTTCGCGGCTGGTTTTTTCCTCCGCAATTTTTTTGATGGCTTTGTAACCATCACGCGTTTCATATTCTTCAATTGATTCGGGATCCATATACCCACAATTCCGTAACACGATTTTCACCTGAGCGCCGATAAAATCGTTCTCAGGAGCATCGAACAGATCGGTATAAACGATATAATCGCGGATCGGGTCCTGTTGGTTGATGTGTTTCTCAATGACCTCGACTGCTCGGTCGGCATCGACCTCGCCGTAAAGGTAAGTACCTGTTTCATCGGTGATTTCAACCAATGGTTCACGATAGCACATCCCGACACAACTTGTTTTTTTAAGGATGAAACCAAGTTTGTCAGATTCTTTGATTGCTTTTATTTTATCGTAGGTCTTGTTTGCACCAGCGGCGATTCCGCAGCTTCCTAAACCTACAGTGACGGTAGTAGACATATTTTGATGTGTTAATGAGTTAATGTGCTGATGTGCTAATGTGTTGATGTGCTGATGACGTAATTAGTAATTTTTAATTATTCCCAGCCAGCCTGATATTCTTTACAATTTTTACTGCTTCATTGCCAGTGAGTTTGCCATAGGTCTGGTCGCCGATCATCATCACGGGGGCCAAAGAACAACAGCCAAGACACGCAACCGACTCAAGGGTAAAGAAACGATCTTCGGTTGTTTCCCCATCCTTCACCTTGAGCATCTCTTCCAGAGATTCGGTAATTTCAACTGCATTCTGCACATGACAGGCTGTGCCATGACACACTTTAATAATATTCTTCCCAACCGGGTTGAGGCGAAACTGTGCATAAAAAGTGGCCACGCCAAACATGTCGCTTAACGGAATCCCAGTTTCACGGGAAAGTTTATCAAATGCGGCTTTTGAGATAAAGCCATAAAGTTCCTGGGCTGCCTGCAGCAAAGGGATCAGATTACCTTTCTTTCCCTTGTGTTTGGCAATGATGGGGTCCAACAAATTCAGGTCCTGAACATCGCCATTGGCATCCTTTTCAGTGGTGTTGATTCGTGCAATACGCATAAATAATGAAAAATTAAAAATTAAAAATTACGAAATGGTTTCTTCTATGGTAACAACTGAAATTCGCTTTTTCCCGTCCATCCGTACCGTTAGCGGTTTGTCGAACTTCACGATTGAAAAATATTCGGTCTTCCTGATGTTTTTTTGGGCTTTCAGCACATCATACCTGATAAAACTGCCGGATAATTCAGGTTGAACACAAAAATATCCCACGTTCATGGAGGTAACATTATGGAAGAAATGTGACCCGGATGAAGCATCTAGGGGGAAGCCTTCCAGGCTGGTCTCCACAATCACCTTTGCGTTGCTGATCTGAGGCCAGACTACGGGGATGCCGATCCACCTGTCGCGGGTACCCCAACGTCCGGGACCGATGAGTATATACTTTTTCCCAGCCTTACCCATCTCTGAATTAATCTTATCAATCTCCTCGGCCATCTCAACGGTTTTACCTTTATCAAAGGTTTCGGGATCAACAAAAATCACCTCATCAATGGTGTCAATCAGGCCATTTCCCATCTCCTTTTCCGAATAAAGCAGAATTTCATCCTTTTTAATTTTGTCCATGTCAATAACGAAATCAGCCACATTTCCAATCAATGGTTTGATTTGGAGCAGGTAGAACGATGCTTTATAGTTATCATCTTTGTTCAGATCGATGGCAAATTCAATTTCCACCGGAGAGCCAAGGGCTTCTTTCACCACATCAAGAACCACTTCGATGGTTTTGGCCATGGGAATATAATTGTATTTCAAAATATCGGCAAAGTTGACGACCCTTGGCCCGTTGTCGCGCAACCCTGCTGAAATACGATCATTCTCAAGTGAATAAACAGATGCCAGATGTTTCAGGGTGCCATGCATTTCAGCGTCGTAAATGTCGAGTTTCCGCAATCCTGCATCTTCTCCATCCAGGAGGTTTACATCTTGTTTTTTAAGGTCGACAGCATAAAAATAGACCTGAGATCCTTTGTACTGATCTTTGGCAGAATTAATTTCAAGGTTAGGATACAGGGGTGCAAACCGAAACGCCTTCTCCCCTTCCACAACATACCGGCCAAGACCCAGGGCCACCACTGCAAACCCTTCCTCAGGTTTCATGTGAGCAAAGGGATAGTAATTGAATGATTGTGCAACTCCACTGATATGCGGATAATATACATCCTCATACTGATGACCAACCACTTCCTGGATAACAACCGCCATTTTTTCCTGTTCAATCCGGTAATTCACCGCTTCGATATAACCTTTGGCTATAGGCGAATATACCGATGCGTAAACCAACTTGATGGCATCCATCAACTGGTCAAGCCTTACCTTGGGATCAGGATGGTTATTGGGGATCAGGTAAGTTTCAAAAATACCGGCAAATGGTTGGTTTTGGGAATCTTCAAACAAACCCGATGATCTGATTGCCAGCGGTTTGTTTATATGTTTGATAATGAGTTTCAGTTTGCGGATCAATGTTTCCGTCAATCTTCCTTCAATAAACAAGCGTTTGATCTCACCATAGTCGGGTTCATAAACAGCCTTTTCCCTTAATTTATTCCTGTCGAGGAAATACTCAAATTCATCGGTTCCAATGATGGATGTTTTGGGGGTGCGGATGTTGATATTTGGAACATGTTGAGCGAAGTCGTAATTGTAAATCAAGGTATTGGCGAAGGCAAGGCCCCTGCCTTTGCCTCCGAGTGCGCCTTCGGTAAGTGCAAGAATGTTGTGTTCATCCTTGATAGCCGACTCTTCAAACGGGATCACCTTGCCAATATTCTGTTCGTTTCTGAAATTCTGTATCACGTTGAAAAGATATTCGCGCAAGGAAGCAGGGTCTTTGAAGTCGGTAACCTTTGCCGGGTTGAGTATTTTTGCGACCTGGATCTCTCCCCGGGCCATTAACCATAAGGAAAAATGGTCTTTTCGGGCATGATATAGCAACGATTCCTCGGGGATTGTTTTAAGCAAATCCTCAAATTCCTTTAGCGATTTGGCTACTGCAATCTGTCCCCCCTCTTTATCGCGGTAAATAAAATTCCCAAATCCAAGGTAATGGGTTATAAAACTCCTGAAATCGACCAGCAGGGTTTCAGAATTCTTGTTGATAAAGGAGGCTTTAAGCTCGTATGCTTTCTGCGCATTGTGTTCGTCCGACGATTGTAAAACAATGGGCAGGTCGAACAGTTCTTTCCTGGTTTGTTTTACCAGACTGAACCCTGCGGAATCGTTCAGTTTTCCATCTTTTTTAAACTTTACATCCGAGATCAGACACAAAATGTTGTCACGGTATTTGTTGAAAATATAGATGGCTTCTTCATAGGTTGATGCCAGCAATATTTTAGGACGGGCTTTCAGTCGTAAAATCCGGTAAAGTTCATCGGAAGTCACATCCTCAATGATATTTTTAGTTTGCTCAAGCACGATATTGTAAAGCATCGGCATGTACAGGGAGTAATATTTCGATGAATCTTCCACAAGCAGAATGACCCTGACCATCCCGATAGTGGTATCGTTTTCCACATTGATCTTATCCTCGAGATAATTGATCATTGCAAAGAAAATTTTCGAATCACCATTCCAAACGAAGATTCGGTCAATCCAGGTCAGTTTTTCTGGTTCTTCTTCATAGCCTGCAATGTCTGAATTACTGTTAAGAAGCAGAAAAACAGGAATATACTGATATTGGTCCTTTACTTTTTTACTGAGCTCAATGGGGAATTTTTTATCGGAACCAATCATAATGATGATCAGATCGTAGTGCTTTGCATTGAGTTGTTCAAGCACCTCGTCAGTGGTAGAAACCCCTGTGATCCGAGGCATAGTGCTCAGGCTCAGCGAATAAAATTCACCAAGAACATGTTCCGAAAACCGGCCTTCTTTTTCAATGCTGTAAGCATCATACAGATTGGCAACAAGCAAGATCTCCTTGACTTTAAAAGGCATAAGGTCATGGTATAGATCTCGGTTGTAGTTAGTGCGGTTAAGGAAGGTTTGCAAAAGCTGTCGGCTGTATTTAACCGGGATCGAAGGATCTTGTTTCGGCTCACTGGCATCTTTCTGAATTGTTTTCCGCAGGATTGCTTTTCCTTTTACAGAATTAAGGTGGCCGGTGATGATGTTTGCAAGGTTGACAATCAGATGGCGTTCTTCCTCAAGGAATGGGCCCTCAAAGGATGCCTGGAATGCTTTAAGGTAGCAAATCTGAATATATCCCTGCTGGTTATCAATGGTCTCGAATGCTTGTTTTTGCGACCACTCCGTTTCGCGGAATGCCGGGGTTTTCACCTCAATATTTCCATATTTAATTCGGCCAACAGTATATTCGGGGTATTGCCAGGCTCTGGGTAAAATAAGGCATATTTGATGCAATGCTTCTTCATAAGGTTTGCCAGTGCGGAGGATGGCCGTGGTTTGGTTGATGGCTGTTAGTTCTTTAAGACGTTCCCGTGTGATATATCGCCCTTCGCGTCCCTTCACCCCATTGAGGTAACCTTCAATCAGGCTGGCAAGGGTAATCACAAGGTTGCGTTCTTCTTTCAGAAATGGCCCTTCGTCGCATTCTTTAAACTCTTTCAGGTAAAAAATTCCGATAGTGCCTTTTTGATTATCAATGGTATCAAAAACCTGCTCTTGTTTCCATGGTGTTTCGATAAAACCAGGACTTGTAAACTCCATTTCCTCGAAACGGATCCGTGCCACCGTATCTTCAGGATATTGCCAGGCTCCTGGCAATATCTGACAAATTTCGTAAAGAGTTTCGGGGATTGACTTGCCGGCCTTGATGATGGCGGTACTATCATTGATCGCAGCTAATTCTTTGAGACGTTCCTGGTTATCATAAACCAGTTGTTTCAAATCAATCGTTTCGGGAATAATAAACCCGGGCTTATTGTTGTCGTCGGAGATTAACATGAGGCAGCATAGGATGAAGGGCTCAAAATTAGCACTTTCTTTTCAACTTTTTGCAACCGGAAAATGAAAAATTATACCGGATGAAAAAGCCATAAAATACCGATGCCAATTGCAAGAAAACCACCGGCCAGAGTGAACCATTTCAGAAACACTTGTTTGTCTTTAATCACCGATTTAAATGCTACAAGTCCGAGGATGAAGGCAAAAAGGATCATGGTCCCAATGGTGCCTGAAGCAAATGCGATGAGGTAAATAACAGAATCCCAAACTGTTGGAAGGGCAAGGGAAGGTAAAAGTGCAAATAAATGACTAAAGCCTGCAAATCCATGGATTATCCCGATGAACAAGGCTGTAACAGCATTCCGTTTAACTGTTCCATCGTGTGAGTGTTCATGATTCGATGAATCAGCATGGGTGTGTTTATGGATGTGGGCATAAAGAAATGGGATTGTATGAAAGTGAGTATGTGGCCGGTTGCCATGCGAGTGATGACGATATATTCTGAAAACAGCCCAACTTCCGATGCCGATCAATAAAAAACCAATAACGGTATCGCTATGTTTCGATATGGCTTCAATCGGAAGAAACTCTTTGAATAAAACGAACAGAAACCCGATCAACAACATCCCTACTGTATGTCCGATACCCCATGAAAAGCCGATCATCCATGATTTTCTGCGGCTATCAATGGCCAGTGGCGTAACAGCTGCGAGATGGTCGGGGCCTGTAACTACATGAGCAACACTTGCTATAAAACCAGTTAGAAATGTTAGCATAGGCATCAATTAACGGATAAAAATAAACAAAATATGTATATTTTTACATTTATTATTTTTCAGCGATTCAATCATTCATCTACTCAATCCTTCAATTATTAAAACACTTCAAATTATAGTTACTGGTCTGGTTCAGGGTGTAGGCTTCCGGCCATTTGTTTACAAGCTTGCGGTAAAATCGAGTCTTACCGGATGGGTGCAGAATACCAATGAGAATGTGCGGATCCGTGTCACCGGAAATCCAACCGGGTTAGACCATTTTCTTTACTCGTTGGAAAACGATGCGCCCCCTGCTTCCATGATTGAAAATGTAGCCATCTTTGAATTGGAAAATGAAGTATTCTCTGATTTTATCATCCTCGACAGCCATGATCTTTCAGATGACGTTACAGAAATAAGCCCCGACATCGCTGTTTGTAAAGAATGCCTGGAGGATATGGAGAAAGTGGGTTCCCGGTTTAATTATGCATTTGTGAACTGCACCAATTGCGGACCTCGTTTTACCATTATCCGGGATTTACCCTATGACCGGGACAAAACAACCATGCAATCGTTTGAAATGTGTACCGATTGCCGGAATGAATACGAATCAATTTACGATCGCCGGTTTCATGCACAACCTACTGCCTGTGAACGATGCGGTCCTTATTACGAATTATTTAATGAAGGGGCCCTGTACACCAGGGATATGAAGGTTATTGTTGAACAAGTTTCCGATTGTCTTGAAAGCGGAGGCGTTATCCTTATCAAAGGCCTGGGAGGAATGCACCTCGCCTGCAATGCATTCGATGAAACTGCTGTTGAAAAACTGCGTAACATCAAAAACCGAGATGGAAAACCATTCGCCGTGATGTTCCGCAACCTCGAATCAACAAAAAATTATACTATCGTTGATGAAACAGAAGCGCAATCGCTCACATCCTGGCGCAGGCCAATTGTACTCCTTGAAAAGAAAATCGGTGCCAGTCAACCATGGTTGGCTCAAGGGATCAACGCCGGATTAAACCTTGTGGGTGTCATGTTGCCTTATATGCCTTTTCACTACCTGCTTTTTCAATATTTAAAAACGTCAGCCATAGTGCTTACAAGTGGAAATTTCAGCAGTGAACCCATTCTCATCAGTAACCAGGCAGCTCTTGATCAGTTTGCCTCTGTTACAGATGCTGTTTTGCTTCATAACCGCGACATTTTTAACCGCACCGACGATTCCGTTGTAAGAATCATGGGCGGGGTTGAGCGAATATTCAGGCGTTCGCGTGGATATGCACCTGTACCGGTACGAACTACCATGAACACTGATGGAATTCTGGCTTTCGGGGCAGAGTTAACCAACTGTTTTTGCATCGGGAAAGGTCATAAGGCATTTTTAAGTCAACACATAGGCGATTTACAGGGGATTGAAACGACCAGCTTTTACGAGCAAACCATTGCACAATTTCTCAAACTGTTCCGGGTTGAGCCTTCCCTGCTGGCTGTTGATAAGCATCCCTTGTACATTTCAACAAAAACCGCTCAGAATTTCACTGGCGTTCCTGTGGTGGCCATACAACATCATCATGCCCATATTGCTTCCTGTATGATAGAAAATCATCTGGATGAAAAGGTAATCGGTGTGGCGCTGGATGGCACAGGGTATGGCGATGATGGCCACAGCTGGGGCGCGGAATTTTTATTTTGCGACCTCAATGCCTTTACCCGGATTACTCATTTCGATTACATTCCTCAACCCGGTGGCGACCTGGCATCCGAAGAGCCATGGCGGATGGCCATTTCTTATCTATATCATGTTTACGGCATGGATTTCCTGAATTTGCAATTGCCGTTTTATGATCAGGTCGATCCTGAAAAAATATCAATGGTTGTGAAAATGATCGACCGGAAGATCAATTGCCCGTTGACCTCCGGCGCAGGCAGACTGTTCGATGCTGTTGCTTCACTTGTCGGGTTATGCCAGGATGCCTCCTTCCAGGCTGAAGGACCAATGCGTCTGGAATCATTTGTTATTGCTGACTGTTCAGAAAAATACCTGTTTGAGATCGATGATATAATCAGGTTTGATAAAACCATCCGTGGAATCGTTGATGATATCCTCCATGGTGTTTCTGTTGCCGTGATTGCAACCAAATTTCACAACACATTAATTTCGGTTATCTTTGAGGCCTCTAATGGCATCAGGAGGAGCGAAGGAGTCAATAAAGTAGCTCTTTCAGGAGGAGTGTTTCAGAATCAGTACCTTCTTGAAGGTACGATTGCTTTGCTCCGGAAAAATAATTTTGAAGTTTACACCCATGCTTCGATTCCCACCAACGACGGGGGAATTGCACTTGGACAACTTGCTGTTGCATCAAAAAGGAGGGAAAATAAATGTGTTTAGCCATACCTGCAAAAGTGATCAGTGTTGACGGGGCAAGCGCCCTGGTAACCATTGAAGATGTTGAATATAAGGCCAGTCTGTTGTTGCTTGATGATGTTCGGCCCGGCGATTTTGTTATGCTTCATGCTGGTTTTGCCATTGAAAAAGTTGATCCTGAGGAGGCGGCTGAGACCCTGCGGCTTTTAAATGAAATTGCGGATAATAGTCCTCAACCAGATAACAGGATGATCAGATGAGATATATCGACGAGTACCGGAAAAAAGATTTGATCATTGCGGTTTCAGAGGAATTGAAAACGATTTCAAAGAAGGAGATCACTTTGATGGAAGTTTGTGGCGGACATACCATGGCCATCCACCGTTTTGGGCTTCCTGCCCTGTTGCCGCCCAATGTCCGCCTGCTTTCCGGACCAGGGTGTCCGGTATGTGTATCGAGCCAGCATTTTCTCGATACAGCCATCGCCTATGGCAAAATCCCCGGAGCCATCATCACCACGTATGGTGATTTAATCCGTGTGCCTGGTTCTGTCACCTCCCTGGAAAAAGAGAAGGCAAACGGTGATGATATCCGGATCATTTATTCGGTACTGGAAGCGCTTGAAATTGCCAAAACCAACCCGGACAGGGCTGTATTTTTCCTTGGCATCGGATTTGAAACCACCGCTCCTGCAACATCTGCAGCAATTGTTCAGGCAAAAAAAGAAAAAATAGGTAATTTTTTCGTGCTGAGCGCACACAAGGTCATGCCCCCGGTGATGAAAGCTTTGGTTGAGGAAGGGGTTAAGATCGATGGTTTCATTGCCCCAGGGCATGTAAGCGCCATTACCGGAACAGCTATTTACAATGATTTGGCCAGTGTTTACCGGTTAGGTGTTGTCATTGCCGGATTTGAACCGGTTGATCTGATGCAGTCGATTCTGATGCTTGCCCGGCAGATTGAATCCGGATCACCAAAAGTTGAAATCCAGTATCAGCGGGTCGTTCATGGCGAAGGAAATAAAATTGCACAATCACTCCTGGCACAGGTTTTTGAACTGAAAGACGACCGTTGGCGCGGATTGGGTATCATTCCCGGGAGTGGGCTGAAAATAAGGGAGGAATTCGCATCTTTTGATGCTGAAATACAATATCCTGTTAAAGTTCCAGTCCCGGCAGACCCCAAAGGGTGTATCTGCGGATCAATTTTACGAGGACTGAAAACACCCAATGATTGCCGGCTCTTCGCAACAACATGCACCCCTTCCGATCCTGTTGGCGCGTGTATGGTCTCTGGCGAAGGAACCTGTGCCACCTATTTTAAATACCGTTCATGAAACAGAAAGAAGAAAAAATATTGCTGAGCCATGGCAATGGTGGCCGGATGATGCACGATCTTATTGAGCATTTGTTTCTTAAGCATTTTGGAAATGAGATCCTGGATGAACAAACCGATGCTGCAATCCTGCCTGTTGACGCACCACGAATTGCATTTACCACCGACTCTTTTGTGATTGACCCATTGTTTTTCCCTGGTGGAAACATCGGCAAACTGGCGGTGTGCGGTACCGTAAACGACCTCGCTGTTTCGGGTGCCACGCCCCGTTATATCAGCGTTTCATTCATCCTGGAGGAAGGATTTCCTATGCTTGAACTGGAGGAAATCGTAAAATCACTTGCTGAGGAAGCCCGATTTGCAAAGGTAGCCATCGTAACAGGTGATACCAAGGTTGTCAACAAAGGTAAATGCGATAAAATCTTCATCAACACTGCCGGGATCGGGATGGTTCGCAAGGAAGATATGGGGGTGGCAAAAGCACAAAACATCAATCCCGGTGATTTCATCATCATCAATGGGACCATCGGGGATCATGGCATGGCCGTGATGAATGCCCGGGAGTCATTTAATTTTAAATCACCTGTTATTTCAGATTGTGCTTCACTGAACCACCTGATTAGGGACGTACTTGATCATTCTTCTGGCGTTAAATTCATGCGGGATCCCACCAGAGGCGGAGTTGCAACGGTGCTAAACGAACTTGCCGGAAAAATTAATCTTGGAATCGAAATCGCCGAGCAAACGCTGCCTGTCAGTAAAGGGGTCAACGCCATGTGCGAGATACTTGGTTTTGACCCGCTCCACATTGCCAATGAAGGAAAAGTATTGATCGTGGCGGCACAAGAAGAAGGCGAACATATTCTGGAAATCCTGAGGAAAAACAACCTGGGAATACAGAGCGCTGTCATCGGCCGGGTAACCGGTGATCACCCTGGAAAAGTGGTGTTGAAAACCGAAACCGGAGGCAAGCGTATAATTGACTCATTAACAGGCGATCCGCTTCCACGGATATGCTGAAACAGGATAAATATGCATGAATTATCATTAGCGCTGGAAGTGATTGAACTTGCGCAACGCGAAGCAGTTAAACGAGGAGTATTCCTGATTCAGGAGATCCAGATTGAGGTTGGCGACCTCAGTGGTGTGGAAGGGGATGCTTTTCAGTCTGCACTCGAACTCATTGTGAAGGGTACTATTCTTAATGACTCCGTCATAAACTTAATCCGTACCCCGGGGAAAGGTAAATGCAGTGCCTGTAACCTGGAATTTGAAATGAAAAACCGACTGGACCAGTGCCCTGAATGCCGGTGTTTTCCATCGGAGATTAACGGGGGGAAGGAGTTCAGGGTATTGGCACTTATTGTCTGACGTGCTCACCCCTGCCCCTAAATTGGAGTGGCGAAATTACCAAGTTAGAAACAACTTAAAACAATATATTATGTGTGATACATGCGGATGCGGAAACCCAGACGAGTTTAAAATCCATGACCATAAGCATGACCATGAACATGACCATGAACATGGGCATGACCATCATCATCACGATCATGATCAGGATCACCATCATGGTCACAGTCACTCCCATCCTCAGGATCTTGAGGTAAAGAAAGTCATCAACCTGAACATGGACATTTTATCAGAGAACAACCTGCTGGCAGAACGGAACCGTGGCTATTTCGAAGGAAAGAAGGTACTTTGTCTGAACATGGTCAGTTCCCCGGGTTCCGGTAAAACCAGCATTCTTGAGCGTACCATCCATACCCTGATCGCCAATCATAAAATTTTTGTTATTGAAGGAGACCAGCAAACCACACGGGATGCCGATCGGATTGAGAAATCGGGAGCTCCGGCCATTCAGATCAACACTGGTTCAGGATGTCATCTCGATGCAAAAATGATTCACCTGGCATTGAAAAAAATGGAAGTGGAAAACGATTCCATCCTGTTCATCGAAAATGTCGGCAACCTCGTTTGCCCGGCCATGTTTGACCTTGGAGAACAAAAGCGGGTAGTGGTGATCAGCGTAACCGAAGGAGATGACAAACCGTTGAAATATCCATACATGTTTCAAACATCCAACCTGTGCCTCATCAATAAAACAGATCTGTTGCCTTATGTCGATTTCAATGTGGATACAGCCATGAGCTATGCACGACAATTAAACCCGGATCTGCAATTCATTCTGATGTCGGCTAAAACAGGCGAAGGAATAGATGAATGGTACGACTGGCTTGAAAAGCAATCGCAATAGCCCATCGGGCCCCGCTCCTTCAGGAGCGGGGTTACGGTGAGGTAATACTTCCTACAATCTCCCTGACACACCTGATAGCTTCCGGGATTGCGCCTTCAATTTCAGACGACATATCCATTCCCATATCCTGAAAATCCTTGACAGAAATGGCTATAAGATATAATTGAGGCATATTTCCCAGCAATATCGCCGAGTCGATGAGATCCTTCAATCCAATCTCATGCGCACTCAGGTGTTTTGGAAAATCTTTGGCATAACGTGGTTGCAAAACACGCACATGGCCTGGAGGAAATCCATCCAGCGAGGCATCAATGATAACAATGGTTTTATATGCCTGGATAAAGGCTAACAAGTGAAACCCCCCGGTACCGCCATCCATAAGGTCGGCCCCAAGGATACCCTCCTTTTCCAAACGGGTAATTACGTGAATCCCCACGCCTTCATCGTTCATCAATAGGTTGCCGATCCCGAGAACCAGGATGTTGTTTTGCAAGTCAGACAAAAAGGACAGTTTATTAACTATTTATAGTTTCTTAGGACAATCTTCTGTTCTATTATCGTGGCGCTCGATCACATCTTCTTCAATAAATTTCCAGCCACCAATCATGGAGGAGGTTACCCCGCGACGTTCAACATAATCATGATAGAATACAAGGTAAACGTGCACCATTGCAAACAGAATGAAGCCCCACATCAGGATATGATGGATTTGCCGTACATTCATATCTCCCCCGAGAAATGGGACAACCCATGCAAACACTTTGGGCAGAAACGCATTGCTCATAGCCGAATACATGCCAAAACCGGTAAGACATTGCAACAAAAAGATCAGAAAAGTGATGAAGTAGATAAAACTGGCCAATGAATTATGGCCGATCGAATCGATCTTCTTATTATTTAATTGAAGAATATCAACCTTGATCACCTCCAGCATCTCTTTCCATTGGCAACGTTTAAGTGGAATGAAATTATACCAACGGGAAAACTCATTTCCTACAAATCCCCAGTATGTCCGAAATATGAAATTGAAGAAAAACAGAAACGCGCTGATAAAATGGATGAACCGGACTGTTCCAAACCAATAATTGAAATAGGCTTCGGTGCCTTTCATAAAGGCAGGAGGATTACCGATGATATAACCGGTAACACATAGCGTAGTGATACACAGTGCATTGATCCAATGGTAGACACGAACAGGCATCTCCCACACATGCACTTCACGCAAAGGGACGGATCGGTTTCTCATGGCCTAATAAGTTTTCATTTCATGAATCGTAGTTCCGTTTTCATCGTATAAATGCACGGCACATGCCAGGCATGGGTCGAAAGAGTGAATGGTTCGAAGTACTTCCAGCGGAATTTTCGGGTCGGCAACGGGGGTGCCGATCAGCGACTCCTCAAAAGCAGAACGCTGGCCTTTGAGGTCACGTGGTGAAGCATTCCATGTTGTAGGTACAACCAGTTGATAGTTGGCTATTTTCTTATCCTCAATCACGATGAAATGTGACAAAGCGCCACGGGGAGCTTCAACCATGCCGATTCCTTTTGCCTGTTTGGGCCATGAATCGGGTTCCCATTTGGCATTATTTTGGGTACGTGAATCCCCGTTCTTGATATTGGCCAGGAGTTGCTGATAAAATTCCAATGCCCAACCGCAAACCAATTTGGTTTCAAGCCCTCTGGCTGCTGTTCTGCCCAATGTTGAGAATAAGGCCGCTACAGGTACATCCAAAGTTTTCAAAGTGCTTTCTATCACCTCTTTGTAATCGGCTCTGCCTGATGCATAGCCGACAAGCATGCGTGACAATGGACCCACTTCCATCGGATTTCCTTTCCAGCGTGGTGTTTTCACCCAACTGTACTTCTGTGAAACATCAAGGTGTTCATACGGTGGTTTGGGCCCGGTATAATTGAATTTGGTCTCTCCATCCCATGGATGTAATCCCGTTTTATCTCCCTTTGAATATTCATACCATGAATTGTTGATGTATTCCTGTATTTGTTCCGGATCATCGGCTTTTACTTCATGGATCTTGCTCAGGTCGCGTCCCAATATGGCGCCACGTGGCATTTTGAAACTCTCGGGATTGTTATATCCGTTTGATGGGAAGTCACCAAACGACAGATAATTTGTCAAACCGCCACCAATGGCGCCCCAGTCTTTATAGAAGGAGGCAATGGCCAGTAAATCGGGAATATAAACCTGATCAACAAAGGTCTTTGCATCTTCGAACAATTTGCCAACAAAAGCAAGTCGTTCGGCATTTACAGCATTCGCCTCGTCGATATTGATGGAACATGGAACGCCCCCAACAAGGTAGTTCGGATGTGGATTCTTCCCGCCAAAAATAGTGTGAACTTTCACGAGTTCCTTTTGCCATTCGAGGGCTTCAAGATAATGTGCCACGGCGATGAGATTCACCTCCGGGGGGAGTTTGTAGGCTTTATGCCCCCAGTATCCGTTAGCGAAGATGCCTAACTGCCCACTATTTACGAAGTTTACAAACTTTTTCTGGATATCGGTAAAATAACCCACTGAGCTTTTTGGCCATGGTGAAATGCTTTGTGCAATCCGGGATGCTTCAGCAGGATTGGCTTTAAGCGCCGAAACCACGTCAACCCAGTCGAGGGCATGCAACTGATAAAAGTGGACAACGTGATCCTGAATGTATAAGGCATTGGCCATCAGGTTACGGATAAGTTCAGCATTGGGTGGAACTGAAATGCCGAGGGCGTTTTCAACCGTTCTAACCGATGTAAGCGAATGGGTGGAAGTACATACACCGCAAACACGGCCAACGAAAGCCCACGCATCCCGGGGATCACGGCCTTTCAGAATGGTTTCAATGCCGCGCACCATTGTGCCGGCACTGAAGGCATCGGTGATTTTACCATTATTAATTTCAATTTCGACCCGCAGGTGACCTTCAATACGGGTAATTGGATCTATTACGATTCTTTCTGCCATGGCTATGATTCTTTCGTGGTTTCGACTTTGGAACCTACTTCAGGTTCTTCATTTTTTATCTCTTTATTTTTACGGACGTTGGTGACGATGGCATGTGCGGTAATACCGACTGCCGTTGCAACACCAAGCCCCAGCCCAACTTTGTCGGCAGTGGTTTCAATACCAAAGCCTGCAACTTCCGGGAGGTGCTGGTAGAAGGGGCCATTGTCCCAGAATCCGGCTTCAGAACAACCGATACATGGGTGCCCCGATTGAATGGGATAACTAACACTGTCGTTCCATTTAATAATCCCGCAGGAGTTATAGGTAACGGGACCCTTGCATCCCATTTTATAGAGACAATAACCGCGTTTTGCTCCTTCATCATCGAATGATTCGACAAACAAACCGGCGTCAAAATTAGCTCTTCGGTAACAGGTATCGTGAACTCTGCGCGAATAAAATGCCTGAGGCCGACCGAGGCCATCCAACTGTGGAATACGGTCGAATGTAAGTAAATGAACTACAACGCCTGCCATCACGTCGGCAATTGGCGGACAGCCCTGAACATTGATGACCGGCTTTCCGCTGATAACTTTATGCACTGGTTTCGCACCTGTGGGATTCGGGTTGGCAGCCTGAACACAACCTGCTGATGCACAGTTACCCCAAGCTACAACAGCCTTACAATTTTTAACCGCTTCTTCAAGAATCTGCAGGGCACTGCGACCACCGATACAGCAATAAGCTTCATTCCCGGTGGGAATTGAACCTTCAACCATTACAATGTATTCTCCCGGATATTTCTGCATCACTGCTTTGTATGCATCCTCTGCCTGCACACCTGAAGCTGCCATGAGGGTTTCCTGGTAGTCGAGAGAAATTTTGTTCAATACGATGTCGGCAACAAGCGGGTGCGAGGCCCGGATGAACGACTCACTACAGCAGGTACATTCCTGAAAATGAAACCAGATAACTGGAAGCCTTGGTTTCGACTCAAGCGCTTTGACGATCTCGCTTACACCACTGGCTTCCAACCCGAGGAAGGCAGCCATGGTCGTACAAAATTTAAGGAAATCCCGTCGGGATACTCCGTTCCCTTTGGCTTCCTCATAAAATGAAGGTCTCTGATTCTCCATAATTCTATTGGTTTAAAGGATTACATTACACGGTAAATATATACCATATTTATAATATGTCAATAGGTAGATAGTAATTTATATGTAATCTAAGTAATAGTTTCGTTTTACAACATTTCCCAAAGAACATGCGTGGTTTTTTCGTATAAACATATACGTATTTCACCTACTTTCCATAAGTATATTTCTTATCAAATTGAATTTTAAATCATTATCAAAAAAATATATTGATTTGTTGGTTTGCTGTCAGAAAATTTGCTTAATATTGTGAAATATTTCACATGCTATTTTTTTATACTAAACAAACATTTTACCACACTCAATCATTAATTTAATCAATCAACTATGAACAACGACATGTTAAAAAAAC
>JBAXFM010000012.1:0-34732 GCA_037139855.1 Bacteroidota bacterium | reverse complement strand
CTAGGTTCGACCCCTAGTCGGACAACTTTTCAAAATCAAATCAGGCTGTGAATCACGTGTTTGCGGCCTTTTTTGTGTCCTTAACCCTACGATACAACCCATTTTAGGGATCAAGGAAAAACACTTCAGATCAAACGCATTAGCTTTTGAATCCTACACTTCAAAGGATATAATCAAGATAATTCTCCGGGCTGATCACCTCAAATCCCGATCCGGGGTATTCTTCCAGCCAGCGCTTGGGTGGTTTTATACTTTTTTTCCCCCATTTGAACTCATAGGCAAATAACTTTCCGTCAAGTTCTTCGATAAGGTCGATCTCCTTTTGATCATACGTTCGCCAGAAAAAAATGTTCGCATGGATGTTTTTATAACTCCGCATCTTCATCCGTTCCATAAAGATGAAATTTTCCCACAAAGCGCCGGTATCATTGCGTATTGCCAGCGGATTGAAATTAGAAATCAACGCATTGCGTATACCATTGTCATAAAAATAGTATTTACAACTCCGGGTCACTTCACTTCTGAGATTCCCGCTGTAGCCACCCAGGCTAAACAGGACGAAGGCTTTTTCAAAAAGATCGATATACCTGGCAACTGTTTTATAATCAATGTGGAGACTGTTGGCAAGTTCTGACAAAGATACCTGATTGCCCACCTGGAATGCCAGCAACCGGAGCAGGTCCAACAGGAGTCTGGAACTTTTTACCCGGTTGAGTTCAAGAATATCCTTTAATAAATAAGAACCCAGAAGCTCATTCAGCAGGTTAATTTTTTTTGTTTTATCCGCAGAAAGAAGAACTTCCGGATAACTTCCATAAATTAAATAGTTTTCCAGCCCTGCGCGAAGATCATACCTGTTTTGCTGTGTAACCAATTCCAATTGTGCGACCGGGAAAAGGGTTTTCGTGATTTTCCTTCCGGTCAGAGGTTCGCCTATTTGTCCGAGCAACTCGAAAGAGGAGGAGCCGGTGATGAGTAAACGAAGGTTTTCAACATAATCGGTCATGATTTTTAAACCCTGCCCGATGTTCTTTATTTTCTGGGCCTCATCGATCACCACAAGATCATATCCTTCAGCGAACTCTTTAATAAGGTTGAAATTCCCTGATTCGATTAGTTCTGACATTCTGAGATCACCACCCGTTTCAAACCGGTATTTGAACTTTGTACTTTGCAGATAATGCTTTACCAGGGTTGTTTTACCGGTTCGTCTTGGACCAAGAATAACAATTGCCTTGCCGGGTTCGAGTTCCTCATCCAGATTTTGCAGATGCCGTTGAATGTAATTCTTCATTTTTCAAGGATTATAAATCCTCAAATTTATAAAAATTCAAGGATTTATCCAATGTTAGTTTATCTCATTTCAACTTCAATCATCACGAAGGCACCTCACCCCGAACGCATTCCCCCTGCTCGCCGGATACAATGATACCGAGAAATTGTACAAATTCATCCCGTGTGTATTCAACAAATAAAGAACCGAGGGCATGGGATTGATCAATAATCTGTCCTTTGTTTTCTATAAATGCCCGGTGTGTCTGCGCATATAATGATTTTTCAGAAGCCAGTGTGGCAAGAGATACGCATATAAAGATCAGGATAGTCCCGTATTTGTACATTCCTGGATGGAAGTTTTTGTCTTGTAAAGATATAAAAATAAGGCCTCACCGGCTTCTTCACGGGGAGTGGGGGAAAGGGTGGTTACTGAGTTTTCACGGCCTGGAATTTCCAAAGAAGTCCCGTTTCAATGATGCTTCGATCAACTCCTTCAGAACGTTCATGTTGATATCCGCCAGCTTGTTTATGTAGAGGCAGCCAACCCCGGTTTTGTGCTTGCCTAACCTTTCAAGTACTGTAGCATGCTGTTTGATATCCCCGCACAGGTACAATGAGAGATTCGCTTTCCGGGGCGAGAAACCGATCTGCAACCAGTCGACCTCCCTGCCGGTGGCAGGGCTTTTAACGATGATATTGCCAAAGCCGATGAGTGAACTGCCCCACATTTTCGGTTCTTCCCCGATTGCTTTCTTCATCAATTCCAGAAGCGCGAAACTGTCTTTGCGCTTTTGTTCATCTGCTACCCCATTGATAAAATCCTCAACGCTTGCCGCGGTTGGTTTCGTTTTTATTTCTGCCATTTTAAATTATTGTTTGTTTCTGCCATCCAAAATTAAGGTTATTTCTTCGTGTATGGGTTGTAAGGATCAAAGATGAAGAATCGGTTATTACCAACCTTGCCCGGGTTTCGGGTTTTAAAAGATCAATCCTGGAGGCAGCGCACCGCCATACCGAACGCTTTATCATCGCCCTCCCTCCCCACATTGGTGTTTCCGCTGCCCATGGTCCTGACCCATCCACTTGCAGCAGAGGACTCTGAGGCTGAGTAGAAGTACCCGTTGCTGAAGTGAAAGTAGAAGTTCCCGTCATCGTAGCGGAACCCACCGGGCAGCGCAGTGAAACCGCTGGAATTGGTTGCATTTGCGGCCATCCAGTGCAGGGTGCCGGCTTCTTTCAACTTTCCTCCTGCCACACTTTCTCCACCAAGATAGTTGACCAGCGTGGCCCAGTCCGCATCTGTCGGCAAATGCCAACCGGAGGGGCAGATTCCCTGCACATTGCCTGTCGGAACCGGGCTCCAGGAGGTCAGGTTCGTTGCCCCGTTGAAATACTGGACCATTTCGCCCCATTGATATAGTCCCCCGTAGATATCGCATAGGGCCGGGTTGTTACCATAGCAATATCTTTCGATGGTCCCGTTGTTCGTTTGATTCTGGCTGCCGGCAATGGAAACCCCGATGTTCAGGTTTTCGTTCATCCAGCACTGAAACCCGATGATCACAGAGTTGTAGGTTTTTCCTCCATAGCTTACCGATCCGCAGCTTTTCCCGTCATTGTTGTCCAAAAGAACCCATGCGGTACCATTATACCAGCAAATCATGCTGAGGGTTGTATTGAATACCATTAAACCCGCAGAAGGCGATGGAATAAGGTACATCTGGGTGGTGGACATCCTTGGTGGCAGGAAGCCTTTGCTGGTTGATTTTACATCCAGCATTGCTGAAGGATCCGGTGAGGTGTTGTCGCTGCTGATACCAACCTGGGCAAAAATTACGCTGTTGAACAATAGAAAAGCTGTCATCAAAAAAGTAAATGTTTTCATGGAGGAAAAAAATTTCTCAAAGATACAACAGCAAATTTAATTTAGAACAAATAAAAACAACAACAGCCAGGTAGCCATTTTGGCCTATAATGACCCCTCCAAGGGGAGGGGTCATTGACATCAACGGAAGGTAAAATGATTTTACCGGATGTTAAATCAACCAGCAAAGGTGCCCTGCCCCCGGCGATCAAAGCACGGGTGCGCCATGGGGCTGTAACGGAATCGCAAGCGGTTCAGATTCACGGCTCCAGGGCAAATGCTTTAGGCGTTGGGTAGGAATCAAGGTAACTCAAACGACTCCATCCATCCGTGGCAGTTGCATAAACAGCAAGGTTTTCGCCGAAGCATGCTTTTCCTCCTAATCTGCCTACCAATTTGCACTCACCCAAAAGGTCATCAACAGGTATGCTTTTAGTGAAATTACCTGTTGTTTCATCGGTATCACCAACAATTTCATTTTTAAAATCATTGATTTTAAGAATGGTAACGAGAGGATTCTCGGCTGAGGGATCATTAGGATCCGGAGGAATACATGCCAACGTTTGATTTCCTGAACTCCCCTTAACAGTCGTGAAACGAAATCTTGCAAACCCGTTGGGATGATAGGCGAGGAATGAAATAAGGGCATTATTGGCGCCGGAAACATATTTGATAAATCCGCAGTTGCCTGCTTTTTCGAGATTTACACTGGTTTCAAAGATCTCTCCTTCACAGACATTATTGTCAACATGGATTACCATTGAAAAACCTGTCACAACATTTGTTACAGGATCTGTGATGAGATTATTTATACCCGCAGGATCTGTATCATCCGTAGCCATTCCAACAGGAGCATTAACCTTAGGAATACAAAACGTTACTAAGTTTGACGCGTTTGTAATGCCATCGGATCGGAACAATTCCAGTTTCAACTCATATTTACCGGCTGCGATCGATGGATCCCCTCCTTTCAGCAAATGCGACAGGAAAAACGAGCTGGCTGAATTTTCGCGGATATCGATCAATGGAGCCCACCCATCTCCTTCCGGTGGCGTTTGTGGCTGAATCTTTATCAGATTTTTATCTGGAAATGCCGGATCTGGTCCCATCAATGCTGGTTTAAATGATATTGAATGAGGATGATCCGGATCACTCACGGCATAATGACGGATAACCAGTCTATCCATGGCATGCCATTCATCATCGGTTACAACATCGCCTTTGACGTCCATGATTTTGCGATATGACCACTTGTAATGAGTGATTCCGTTTTCAATCAATTTTTTGCCAAACCAAACCTCTGGTTCGATACTTCCGCCAAAGGGTTCTCCGTTTATTGTTAAACCGGCTTTTTCTTTATATTCCGGTGAGGTGTCCGGAATGTTGTGGTTTATCTGATGGAGGCTAATTCCGTAACCGATATTGATTACCCCAACCATTAGTTCCTGCATGGACGGGGGCTCTTCAATACTGGTTACCCGTGGGTCGGTGATCGAAATGGTCACGTCCATTCCACAGGGATAATCCCAATAGGTATGACAAGGAATAGGGGGACGATAAACTGTTGTCCACACTTCCCCGATACGATATTCTACCCAGAAATAGAGATCGGGATGATCGCCGGGCTGCAGATACAAACAGTCGGCCTCAAATAATCCCTGTTCATTGGTATAGACTACGGGCATTTCAATGCTCTGATAAAAGTAGGGGAAGAACCATGGCCAGTAGCACAGATGCGGATAGATCAGGTTGACATTGTTGATCAGTGATAATCTCACTTTATCTACAGAGGTTGATTTCAACTCCTTTTTCAAGTTGGCCGGGATGACCTGTGGTAAGCTCACAGCCCTGGCTGGCGGATTCTTCAGGTTAATAATCAGAGGTTCCCTTGGCGGTTCGGGCTGAGGGTTGAAAGACACTTGACCTAACTTTGAAAAATTGCCCGTTACCATCGAAGTTTTATTTTCGTGGGCAATGTTGGCCATATGTATAGGGGAAGGATCAATAAACCCCGGGTCGAATGCAATTAGCGGGGGATCCGGAATCGGAGGTATCCCCGGGTGGGGTTTTTCAATGGCAATGATCAGCTCATCCCGCAGGCGCAATAAAATATCCTTTGGTAATCGTGGTATAATAAAACGGATTTTATCTATTTCGCAAATATGCACCCGTGCATTAAATACCGGCTTGGTAATAGTTACGCCATTATTTACAAAATGTTTCAAGACATGACCCTGTATATGGCAAAAAACCAAGGACCACAATTTGTGACAGGATTCAGGAATAGCTGAAATTTCATATTTTGTTGCGGATGACTTAAAAGACCATTTTGGTTTATAAGCCTTGATTTTTTCCATCATGTCGATGGTAGGAGGGCCTACAATCTTTTTGACCAATCCCGGACCAAAAAATATCTGGGCTGTAGGGGCGTCTCTGACGGTCAGATTTAATTCAACCTGGCCTTTTTTTAAAATGGCCTGATCAAGAAACTTACCGTCTGGCGTAAATGCGTATCCAAAAACAGTAAAATCTTTTGATAGTTCCCCTTCAAAATTCAATTTGAAAAGCAATTTGCATAGAGTTGTTGCCATACCGTTTTTTTTTTGGGTTAATAGATAAATGATTTGGATAATACGGGCCAAAGATAGGGTAGAAAATCCGGAAAGTCAAGAGTATTCGGACCTTTATTCTACAAAGGAACTAATTCATATACATCTAAACAGTAGTATAGTTACATATGAAATAAATGGAAGTGATATGTTCAGATAATATTCTGCAATCCAATGCTGATCCTTGCAAGGAATTCGGCTTTTCCTAACACTTCGGCCAAGTCCATGATGCCAGGACCCTGGTTAGATCCATTCATCAGCAGCCGTAGGGGATTCATCAGCTGGCCCATTTTTATACCGGTGTCTTTTGTGTATTTCTCCACCAGGGTATGCAAAGTGTCTTTATTGAAGTCAATCAGTTTTTCAACTTCCTGTGCAAAATCCCTGATCCAACCGTTTGTGTCGGGAAGCCATATTTTTTGATAAACCGAGGCATCATATTGTTCCGGACGGGTAAAAAAGAACCAGGAAGTGTTCCATAAATCAGGAACCAGAGGGGCCCGCTCTCTCATCAGCCGAATGACCTTAAGCTGATAGTCAATGGCCGGTGAAACGCCATGCTCCTCCAGGAATGGTTTGAGAAGGAGGGTTAGTGCCTCATCCGATTTTTGCTGCATGTATTGATGATTGAACCATTTGGCTTTCTCCGGATCAAATTTGGAACCGTGTTTACCAACTCGTTCCAGTGAAAACTGCTGGATTAATTCGGAAGAGGTAAACAACTCCTGTTCGGTACCGGGGTTCCATCCGAGATGCGCCAGGATATTGATTACAGCTTCAGGAAGATAACCTGATTCACGGTAGCCGGAATAAATTTCTTCGGTTTTAGGATCTTTCCATGCTGTTGGAAAAACCGGGAAACCCATCCGGTCTCCATCGCGTTTGCTTAATTTTCCGTTACCATCGGGTTTTAAAATCAATGGAAGGTGTGCAAACTGAGGCATCCTGTTTTCCCATCCGAAAAAACGGTACAGCAATACATGGAGCGGGGCAGAGGGCAACCACTCTTCCCCCCTGATCACGTGGGTGATCTCCATCAGGTAATCATCAACTACGTTGGCAAGATGATACGTAGGAAGTCCGTCAGACTTGAATAGAACTTTGTCGTCAAGGTTTGAACTGTTAACGATCACTTCTCCCCTGATGATGTCATGGACAACCACTTGTTCGTTTTCAGGAATTTTAACACGAACCACGTATGGCTGTCCTTCTTCCATCAACTTCTTCCATTCGGTTTCTGGAAGGGCAAGTGAGTTTTGCAGCGATTTGCGGGTTTGCTGATCGTATTGGAAAGTATGGCCCTTGGTTTCCTTTGCTTTTTCACGGATCTCATTGAGCGCCTCTTCGGTGTCGAAAGCGTAATATGCATGACCGCTTGCGATCAGTTGTTGAATATATTCACGGTAAATTTCTGATCGTTCAGACTGACGATAGGGGGCATGAGGACCTCCTTTTTCCGGACTCTCATCAAAATCAATACCACACCAGGCCAGGGAATTCTCAATATATTCTTCTGCGCCGGGCACAAACCTGTTCTGGTCGGTATCCTCAATCCGGAGGATCATGGTACCGCCATTTTTCCTGGCAAACAGGAAATTATACAAAGCAGTACGCACTCCGCCTATGTGTAACGGGCCGGTGGGGCTGGGTGCAAATCTTACGCGAATTTGTTCTGGTTTCATCAGTGCTTAGTTTATGAAGGGACAAAAATACGCTATTCTGGGTATTTGGAAATCATTAACGTCTTATAATCGTACTTTTGCAACAGGATAATAAACAATTTTACGATTCGTTAATCCAAGGATATAAAATACAAATGGCCGACAACCAGTTACTCATTCAGAAACTTGATCATTTCATCCGGAAATATTACAAAAACCGGCTGCTCAAAGGGTCCCTTCTTACATTGACTTTTGTAGCTTTATTTTACCTGGTCTTTGTAGGGATGGAGTATTTTTTTCACTTTAGTCAGCAGGTGAGAATGGTCTTATTCTTCACTTTTCTTACAGTGAATGTTTTTCTACTCTTCAGAATGGTTTTGGTTCCGATGCTGCAATTGATTAAAATCGGAAGAATTATCACGCACGATCAGGCAGCTCAAATTATCGGAACCCATTTTACAGAAATACAGGATAAACTGCTGAATACCCTTCAGCTCATCAAGCAACAGAAATCCGCGATTGATAGTCCGGAACTCCTTTCGGCGAGTATACAGCAAAAAACCAATGCGCTAAAAGTATTCCGGTTTAGTGGTGTTATCGATTTTCGACGCAACCTCCGCTTTCTTCGTTATGCACTGATTCCAACAGGGGTTATATTGATGCTGGTAATATTTGCGCCTACGACTATTTCAGATCCTACTCAACGTCTGATCAGGTTTAATCAGGCATTCATCCCTCCATTGGCTTTTAAAATGAGTATTCTGAATAAAAATCTTACCGCCATACAGCAGGAAGATTTTGAATTGAAAGTGAAAATTACAGGCAATGAAATTCCTTTGGAAGTTGTTGTTAAAACAAAGGAGGGTAATTTCAAAATGATTCGCGGCCAGGGTTTTCTTTTTAGTTATCTGTTTAAATCAGTGCAGGGAAATATCCCTTTCCGGTTGGTTACCGGTGATTATATTTCCGAAGAATATGAATTGAAAGTCTTTCCCCGTCCAACAATTCTGAATTTTGATGTGGTGATTGATTTCCCGGCATATATAAATAAACCTGATGAGAAATATGAAAACCAGGGTGATTTTGTAATTCCGGAAGGATCGCTGGTCACCTGGAGATTTTTCACGAAAGACGTGGAAGCCATTAAAATTCGGTTTGATGGATCGTTAATTTCTTTGGCAAAGGGAGCCAGCAATGTTTTTGCTTATTCCGAAAAAATAAATAAGTCTTCAGCCTACAGCATTACCCCGGTAAATTCAAATACTTACCTGGCCGATTCGCTTAAATACCGGATCAATATTATCAGCGATGGATTTCCTTCTGTTTTCGTTACAGAGTCTGTTGATTCCGCCCTTGCAACCAATTTCTTTTTTAAAGGAACTATTAAAGACGATTATGGTTTCTCGAACCTTACATTCAATTATTCTGTTTATGCAAAGGATGATACTGCTTCCCGGCCGATAAAGAGCGAGCCGATCCCCATTCAGAAGAATATTAATAATCAGGTTTTCTATTATGCAGCAGATCTGCTTAAGTTATTACCATCTGCTGGTTTGAGCATACAGTACTATTTTGAAGTATGGGATAACGATGGAATCCATGGACCGAAAGCTACAAAATCGGAGTTAAAAACTATTGAAACTCCGACAATTGAAGAAATTGCGCATCGCACGGAGACCAATGAACAACTGATAAACCAGGAACTTGAAAAAACCCTGTTGGATGCAAAAGCCATCAAAAAGACAATGGATGAATTGAACAAGAAGATGGTTGATCAAACATCCATTTCCTGGCAGGAGAAAAAGAAGCTTGAAGACTTGATTAAGGCCAACGAGGCAATTGAACAAAAAGTTGAACAAATTAAGAAAAGAAATCTTGAAAATATCGCCGCTGAAGAAAAGTACCTGGAAACAAGTGAAAGAATCGTAGAAAAGCAAAAGCAATTAAATGACCTCATGGAACAGACTCTTTCGGAAGAGATGAAGAAGATGATCCAGGAAATGAAAGATTTATTGAATCAGATTGACAAAGAAAAATTAGGCAATCTGATGGAGAAAATGAAAATGTCAAATAAGGAACTTGAAACCCAGTTGGACAGGAACCTTGCATTGATGAAGCAGATAGAATTTGACAGAAAGCTGGAGTCAACCATTAATGATCTGCGAAAAAATGCCGAAGAACAGGAAAAGTTAGCTGAAAGTACTGAAAAACAATTGACTAGCACCGAAAAACTGTTGGAAAAGCAAAATGAAATAGCGAAAAAGGCTGACAGTATCGGAAAACAGATCGCAGAGCTCCAAAAGGAGGGCCAGCAATTGGAAACACCGGCTGAATTAGGAAATACGAAAGACAAGCAGGATAGTATCAATAAAAGTATGGACCAAAGTTCAAAGAACCTCAAGGATAAAAAAAATAAAGAAGCGTCGGGAAGTCAGAAGAAAGCCGCCAAACAGATGAAAGATCTCGCATCGCAAATGGAAGCATCGCAGGAAGAGAGCGAAGATGACCAGATGGCCGAAGATGCTTCAAACCTTAGGATGATTTTGGAAAATCTGGTCAGGTTGTCTTTTGATCAGGAAGATATGATTGCCAATACAAGGCAGATCGCACGCAATGACCCAAGGTATCCCGAATTGGTTTACCGGCAGAAAGAGTTCAGTGGGAAGATGAAAGTCGTGGAGGATTCATTGAAAGCCATTGCCAAGCGACAGATCATGATCAAGCCGATTGTGACCAGAGAGATTGCCGCAATCAACCTGAATGTGGAGCTCGCTCTTGAAGCGATGGATACGAGAAATATCAACATGGCTGTTGCAAAGCAACAGTATGCGATGACTTCAATAAACAATCTGGCATTGCTGTTGGATGAATCATTGCAGAAGATGAACGAGCAGATGTCATCAAGCATGAAATCAAAATCGGGAAATAAATCGTGTAATAAACCCAATGGTAGTGGGAAAGGGAAGATGTCTTCAAAGAATATGAAGGACATGCAAAAAAGTATTGGACAGCAGCTTGAGAAATTGAAAGCAGGGCTTGAGGGTTCAAAAAAGGATGGGAAAGGTACAAAACAGGGTCAGAATGGAATGAGCAAAGATTTAGCCAGACTTGCTGCCCAGCAAGAGGCATTGCGGAATGAAATGCAGAAATATCAGGATGAGTTAGGCTCAAAGGGTGTCAAAGACCAGGGCTCTTTAAATGAAGCGGCCCGGGATATGGAGCAAATAGAAAAAGACCTGCTTAATAAAAAGATTTCGCAGGAAACCATCAACAGGCAACAAAATATAGTTACAAGGCTCCTGGAATCTGAAAAGGCTGAGCAAATGCGGGACCAGGAAGAAAAGCGGGAATCAACGGAAGCAAAAAATCAAAAATACAGTAACCCTGGAGCAAATTTTCAGTATAACAGGCAAAGAAGAGCGAGTGTGGATAATATACAATTGATATTGCCAGGTATAAATTCGTTCTACAAAAGCAAAGTTAACAGTTATATTGTCAAAATTGAGAACTGATATGAAAAGAGACTTCAGGGAATTGGTCATAAAGGAACTAAAAGAACTAAATAAACTTGAAAGGTTTGTAGAGGAAATTTGTGATTTTTATAATATCAACAATGAATATTTTGGAAATATTCAGTTAGCTACGACTGAAGCGGTGGGTATTATATTTTCGCTCAATGAATCTGCTGAAAAGGGTTACGTTACCATTAGTTTTGACAGAAAGCCCAAAGGCTTGATGTTTAAAATAAAAATGGGGGGAAGCGATGAAAGTTTAATCAATTCTGAAGATCTTCTTGATCGGGAAATCAGGAAACATAAGTTATCGAGAGATATCTTTATCATAAAAGCGTTAACCGATGAAATTACGATATCGGTTAATGCAAGAAGTATTGTGCTTGTGTTTTATGTGTCTAGCATGAATTATGAAAAATCCCTGCATAGAATAAATGAATTGAAAGAGTACTGGACAAAAAAGGACATCCTTATCGCGGGCAAATGAATAGCAATATTAACTTCTTTAACGAAAACATTGCTTACGTTATCCGAAGCAAGAGAGGACTCAGGAATTGGATTTTAAAAGCAATAGACAATGAAGGTAAGGTTGCCGGTGATTTAAATTTCATCCTTTGTGACGATGGTTTTTTATTGGAATTGAACAAGAAATATTTACAGCATAATACTTTGACGGATATTCTTACTTTTTCTAATGATGACGAAAATGGTTGCATTGGTGGAGATATATTTATTAGTTTTCCCCGAATTAAAGACAATGCCATCACATTCAATCAAAGGCTGGAAGTTGAACTTCATCGGGTAATGATTCATGGTGTTTTGCATTTGCTTGGTTACATGGATTCCAGTGAAAAGGAGAGGACGGAGATGAGAGATAAGGAGGATTTTTACCTCGGTATTCTACAATCAACTACTTTAACATACCAGTAAAATTTCTATCAAACATGACAATGTTCGCTTCTACGAAGGATTAAAAGAAGCGAAATTTGAATTGGCTCAATCCGATAGTCAAGTATTTGAAGCGGATTGAATAGTTTGTTTCACGTGGAACAATAATTTATTTGAATGATAAAATATGACATCATCGTGGTTGGTGCAGGACATGCAGGGTGTGAAGCCGCTGCTGCATCGGCCAATCTTGGCTCAAAGGTTTTATTAATTACCATGAATATGTTGAACATGGGCCAGATGTCATGTAACCCTTCAATGGGAGGAATAGCCAAAGGCCAGATTGTACGGGAAATTGATGCAATGGGGGGTTATTCAGGTCTTGTCACAGATAAAACAATGATTCAATTCAGGATGCTTAATCTGTCAAAGGGACCAGCAATGTGGAGTCCCAGGGCACAAAATGACCGGGTAATGTTTTCGGTCGAATGGAGGAATATGCTCGAAAAGACCAGGAATGTTGATTTTTGGCAGGACTCTGTTGTTGACATTGTTGTAAAAAACGGGTGTATTGTTGGTGTAACAACAGGGTTGGGAATCAATTTTAATTGTAAAGCTGTTATCCTGGCCAATGGAACTTTTCTGAATGGATTGATCCACATTGGTGAAAAACATTTTTCAGGTGGAAGAATGGGGGATGGGGCATCAAAAAATCTGACGGAAAAACTGGTTGATGTAGGATTCAAATCAAGCCGTATGAAAACGGGCACGCCGGTTCGGGTGGACGGAAGATCCCTTGATTTTAAGAAAATGGAGGAACAACCGGGAGATGAAATCCCAGGAAAATTCTCTTATACAAACACCCCGGAACTTAAGGAACAGAGAAGTTGTTGGTTGACCTATACAAGCGGCGAAGTGCATGAAATTCTTCGAACAGGGTTCGATAAATCGCCCATGTTTTCAGGAAGAATTCAAGGCAAAGGACCGCGTTATTGTCCGTCCATAGAGGATAAGATCGATCGTTTTGCAACCAAGGAAAGACACCAGTTATTTATTGAACCGGAAGGATGGAATACGGTGGAATACTATGTTAATGGTTTTTCATCGTCTCTGCCTGAGGATATCCAGTTTAAAGCATTGAGAAAGGTAAAAGGGTTTGAAAAAGCCAAGTTTTTCAGGCCAGGTTATGCCATCGAGTATGATTATTTTCCGCCGGATCAGTTAAATTTCACGCTTGAAACCAGGCTGATTGAAAATCTTTATTTTGCTGGCCAGATTAATGGAACCACAGGTTATGAGGAAGCTGCTGCCCAGGGATTGATGGCCGGAATCAACGCACATTTGAAAATTCGGAAGGAAAAGGAATTCATATTGAAACGTTCTGATGCCTATATCGGTGTTTTAATTGATGATTTAATTACCAAAGGAACTGAAGAACCTTATCGAATGTTTACTTCCAGGGCGGAATATCGGATATTGTTGCGCCAGGATAATGCCGATCAGCGTTTAACGCGGTTGTCGCATGAGATTGGTCTTGCTTCAAAAGAGAGGCTTGAATCGGTTGAAACAAAGTATCAGAAAGTAGATAAATTTATTGGTTTTCTGGCAAATCTTAGTTTACAACCCATGCAAATCAATGCGCTGCTGGAAGAAAAGTTGACGAATCCGATTATGCAAAAGCAAAAGGCGACGACCGTTTTATTGCGTCCTCAAATATTTTTACAAGAAATGGTTGGTCATGTAAGTGAAATTAGGAATTTTGCGCTAGAAAATGATCTTTTACAGAATGACATTGTTGATGAAACAGAGCTGATGATTAAGTATGAAAGCTATATTGGTAAAGAACAGGAATTGGTAAATAAATTGGCTAAACTGGAGAATTTGGATTTGTCGGGTGACTTTGATTATTCAAAATTGGATTCATTGTCGCATGAGGCCAGGGAAAAACTGAACAAGGTAAAACCTCGTACCATTGGTCAGGCTTCCCGCATCAGTGGTGTTTCGCCTGCCGATATATCCGTACTTATCGTTTATCTGGGTCGTTAATGTTCCACGTGAAACACACAAAGAATGGTTGAAGAAATACACAATTGTCCTGTATGCAGTAATCCTGTTTTCTCAGATTTTCTGAAAGTTAAAGATTATTTTCTGACCAAAGAGGTTTTTACAATTCAAAAATGTGATGCCTGTGGGTTTAAATTTATCAATCCCCGACCGGATAAATTTAAAATCGGACAGTATTATCAGTCGGATGAATATATTTCGCATGATGCGAAAAAGGAAAATTTAATCAGCAGGATTTATAAAATTGCCCGACGGTTTTCGATAAAAACCAAGTTCAGTATTGTTTCCGAATATGGCCATAAAGGTAAAATTCTCGATATTGGTTGCGGTACCGGTGAATTTCTTCAATATTGCAAATCCAGTGGCTTTGATGTTTACGGAGTTGAACCAAGTGAAAAGGCACGGGTTTTTGCTCAGCAGGTCAATAAAATTTCCGTGACTGACAAACTGAGCGATTATGGAAATGCTCAGCATTCATTTAATTGCATCAGCATGTGGCATGTATTGGAGCATGTACACGACCTGAATGAAACCCTTGAAATGGTTAAAGCATTATTAAAGCCTGATGGGGTTTTTATTGTTGCGGTACCGAACTGTAATTCATGGGATGCTCAGCATTACGGCAATTTCTGGGCTGCATATGATGTACCCAGGCACTTGTACCATTTTACAGATATCACATTAACGAAATTGGTTTCAAAACATGGATTTATTATCAGGAAATTGCTTCCTCAGAAACTCGATGCATTTTATGTTGCCATGTTGAGTGAAAAATACCGGACCGGAAAAATCAATTATTTTAAATTTCTTATTTTAGGGTTGTGGTCAAATTTTCAATCGGGGAAGCAGAAAAGGGGCCATTCGAGTCAAATTTTCGTCCTGTCATTGAAAAAGTCTTAATTTTAGCCCCTGTATTGAATGCACGTGGCGTTTGAATGGATTTCATCAACCTGACGATGAAACGCGTTTATAGGCGCCCCAATGGCTTCGTAGCATTGTGCTGTAAATCTGCAACTTAGTGAAATCGCATCAACAAAGTTTTATTTTTTGGGGATTTCCCTGGTTTTTGTTGGCGGTGGTCCTGTATTTCTCCATCGGCGGCCTGCGGTTATATTTTAATCATCAGAACAAGCCGAAGCAAATTGCCGGCAAATTTCAAATGGAAGTTTCGGAAACAGAGGCACTGCTAAAAAACAAGGTTGAATTAATAAGTTCAGTTTTTAGTTCAAATTCACAAAAAGAGTTCCACCGCAAAATTGAGGTCTTTGACGACAAGGATGAAAATGAAGGAATTTTTCTTTTTATTTTTAAAAATGACTCCCTGGTTTATTGGAATAATAACCAGGTAATTCTTACTGCTGATTTTAACAAGGTTCATGCATCCACTGATTTTGCCTGCCGGCTTAAAAACGGTTGGTATGGATTCCATGGCCTGCAAAAAGGTTCTTACCGTTTTCTTGGGAGTTATCTGATAAAAAGTGAATTTCCTTTTCAGAATGAATTTATCAGGAACCAATTCTCTTCGCGGTTTAATATTCCGGCCTCTGTTTCCATTGAAAAACAAAGAGGAACATATCCTGTTTATGCAAGGGATAAAACCTACCTGTTAAGCCTGAATTTTGAAAACTACAAACCCGATGACAATGGGTTGGGTGGTGTAATTTTTCTTTTCTTTATTCTGGGGTCACTGTGTTTGTTTTATTTTCTGTTTATTGTCTTTTCTAACCTGGCCTTGTTTAGAAAAACGGATAATCTAATGGTGTTGCTCTATGCTGCAACCATTGTTTTTCTAAGGATGATCCAATACTATGCAGGTTATCCGGCTGAAATTTACCGGTCAGAATTATTTAGTCCGGCATGGTATTCTTCGTCGGTGTTTCTGCCGTCCCTTGGTGATTTTACGCTGGATGCCTTGATGTTGTTTGTTGTATCGCTGGTGATTTATCAAAAGTGTTCGATTAAAATACCTAAGGAACGTAATGAGCAAACCATACAACTCGCCTGGAATACTTTTATCCTTTTAATGATTCTTGGGTTCTTCCAGGTAGTTTGTTATTTGATTGGCGATTTGGTGATTAACTCATCCTTGTCTTTGAATTTGCAAAACATTTCAGGGTTATCTGCAGAGAGTAGTTTTGGCCTGGTCATTATTGCAATGTTGTTATTTTCCTTATGGCTGGTTTCGGTGAGGGTGTTGGATTTTATATTTTCCGACAGGAAAAGATGGCGGGTTACGGCTTTATCGGCATCTATTGCAGTGGGTTCATATGCCTTCATTTTGTGGTGGGTTGGTTTGTCTGTCAATTTTACGGTCCTCTCATTTTTCATGGTTTATGTTCTATGGTTTTGGTTTGTTAAAACCCGTCAAAGAACGATGTTCTCTATACAGAATATACTTTTCCTGGTATGTTTTTACACGTTATTTGCAACAATTTTAATAAACCGATCCAACCAGATCAAAGAAACCGGCAAACTAAACCTGTTAGCCGGTAAATTAATGACACAAAGAAATCCGGTCACAGAAGTGCTTTATGAACAGGTTGAACGGCGACTGCTTTCTGATTCTGTTGTGCGTAATTGGATAACCCAGAAATCCCCGATAGGAAAATTCAGCCAGGATAGTCTGGCGAATTATCTGATAACTGAATATTTTCAGGATTACTGGAAAAAATATCAGATTCAGATTACACGCTGTGATCCATCAAAGGAATTACGGATACAGCCACAAGGCTACCTTGTTAACTGCAATACTTATTTTCGCGGAATTATCAGCAATTATGGAAAGGCGACGATCATCCCAAACCTTTATTTTTTGGATTACGGTTTTGGCAAGGAATATTATCTTGCCATCCTTTCAGGAAAATCATTTGAAATCAACCAGGTGGCACAACCGGCCATTTTCATCGAATTCAATTTAAAGAATATATATCCGGATCCGGGTTACCCAGGTTTGCTGATGGATAAAACCAGAATTGACCTTCCGAACATATCCGATTATTCCTATGCATTATTTCAAAACGGTCGGCTTATCCGGGCGGTCGGCAGCAATAGTTACAAGATGGAATTGGGTCAGTATAAAACATTTTCTTCGGTAAAGCCGTTCTTTACCGAAGATGGCATGATCCATTTTCAATACCGGATCAATGATTCAGATGCACTTCTGATAAGTAAAAAGGAGGATACTGTTCTGTCGTTCGCCACACCGTTTTCGTATCTTTTCATTCTGTTTGGTGTGTTGACCCTGCTCATCCTGGGGGTGGCTAATTTTCCAAGGAATTTCAAGCTTTTTCCAACGACCCTGAGAAACCGGCTTCATTTTTCACTCATCGGAATTCTGGTGGTGACGATGCTTGCGATAGGCATGGTGCAGATAATCAACATTATTCAGATCAGCTCAAAAAAGAATGTGGATAATTTACGTGAAAGGGCCTCTTCCATTGTCGTGGAAGTACAACACAAATACAGCGCTCAAATTGATATGAGAGAGGTTGAGCATGCAGAATTGGAAGATTTCCTTATCAAATTGTCTAATGTATTTTTTACGGATATAAATTTGTTCAATGACAAAGGGCTGTTGATATCCTCCAGCCGGCCTCAAATATTTGAAGAGGGTTTGTTGTCGGAAAGAATGAATGCCTCAGCCTACCAAAAACTAATTGTGGATAGAAATTCTGTTTTTATTCACCATGAGTCGATCGGAAGCATGCAGTTCAATTCGGCTTATCTGCCTTTTTATAGTGAAAACGACAAGTTGCTTGGATTTGTTAACCTGCCGTATTTTGCAAAACAGGACGAATTGAAAAAGGAGATTTCCTCGTTTCTGGTCACTTTTCTTAACATCTATATTTTGTTAATTCTGTTTGGCGTTTTCATAACTGTATTGATTTCCAATTATATTACAGCACCATTGGCTATGCTGGCCGGAAAAATGTCGCAAATCAGGCTGGGGATGGTCAACGAAAAGATTGTCTGGAAACAGCAGGATGAAATCGGACAACTGGTATCTCAGTATAACCGGATGACCGAAGAATTGGGTAAGAGCGCAGAAATGCTTGCCAAATCGGAGCGTGAAAGCGCCTGGAGAGAGATGGCCAGGCAAGTAGCCCATGAGATTAAAAACCCGCTTACCCCCATGAAACTCAGTGCGCAATATCTTGAAAAAGCATGGAATGAAAAGGCTCCTGATTGGGATCAACGGCTGGCCCGGTTTACAAAAACCATGGTTGAACAAATTGATGCACTTTCGGTTATTGCTTCTGATTTTTCTGATTTTGCAAAAATGCAAACGGTAGTGTTTGCAAAAATTGATCTGATGGAAGTTATCCGGTTCGTCCTTTCATTATATCAGGATACTACCATCATTCGTTATGAATTTCAAACTGATATTTCCGGTTGCTTTATATTCGGAGACCGGTCGCAGCTCCTGCGGCTGTTTACCAATCTGCTGAACAACGCTGTGCAGGCAATTGGTGACCGGCAGGACGGACTAATTCGCATTCACATCACCAAAGAAATAAAACAACTTGTTGTACAAGTTTCAGACAACGGCTGTGGGATACCGGACGAACGGGCAGACCGGATTTTTCGGCCTGATTTTACCACCAAGACAAGTGGCATGGGGCTGGGTCTCGCGATCGTAAAGGGTATTGTGGAGGGAATGAACGGAGAAATTACTTATATATCCGGGGAACAAAAAGGCACAACATTCTGCATTAAATTTCCAGAAATTGAAAAAGACACCTATGAATAAAAGAACAAAAGCACCGGTTTTTCTAATCATTTTTTTACCCTTGATTTTTTTCCTGGGTTCCGGTTGCGGTAAAAAGGACAGCAGGGAGTTATTTCACCGGTTTCCTGACAAAACGTGGGCCAGGTTCAATTTGCTTAGCTTTGAAATCCCGATAGAAAAAGGTAATACTTATGATGTTTATCTGTTTGCAAGGTTTGCAACAGGTTATCCTTATGAAACACTCGATTTCAACATGATCATGAACACACCGGCAGGTGAAGAGCGGATAAAAGAATACCGGATGGATGTAAAATCGAAATCAGGGAACTTTTGCATTGAATGCAGCAAAGATTCCTGCCTTGGAACTATTTTGCTTAAAAAGGAAATCAATATTGCCAAGCCCGGAATTATGAAAATAGAAATTGAAAATCTGACGCCGCGAATATTAACAGAGGGTGTTCTGGGAGTTGGAATCAGATGGATGCCGTCAGGAAAGTAGTTTCAACGCCTCTTTTTTATCAAGGTGAATTTGCTGAACCAGCTGATCGAGATTGTCAAATTTCCTTTCATCGCGGATGCGCTCATAAAAGTAAACAATCAGGGTTTTTCCATAAAGATCACCGGAAAAATCGAACAAATTAACTTCAA
The DNA here is from genome assembly GCA_037139855.1 of Bacteroidota bacterium. Lineage (GTDB taxonomy): Bacteria > Bacteroidota > Bacteroidia > Bacteroidales > FEN-979 > CAIVAT01. Next base: position 15,482 of record JBAXFM010000012.1, on the reverse strand, counting down.
TGGTCATGGTATTGCCTGCAATGGTAGGCCGGATTCCTGCATTGGCCATGCCGTTGTAAATCACCTCATCTACTTCAACTTTTACGGCGTACACGCCATTGGCCAGTAAAAATGGTTTATTTTTCAGTAATTCAAGATTGGCGGTTGGAAACCCAAGGGTTCTGCCCAGGTGGTTTCCATGAACAACCAGCGCATGAATTACATATACAGATTCCATCAATTGGTCAGATTTACCAGTTGTTTAAAAAAGTGGTTTGTCTTTTTTACTTAGGCGCTTGATCATGATCAGTTCATACACGGCGTACATGTAATGAGCCCATACACCCGCCAGCATGACGAGAAGGGTAATGATCATCCACAACGGCGCGATCGGCGTCCAGAGCTCGCGTGAAGGGACTTCAGCCTTGTAATATTGTTTATGAACACCCCAGTTGATTACATTTTTCCCCTGGACGAATCCAAATTTATCGTGTTCTTCGATTTTTGCCATCACAACGAGGTTTCCCAGGGTGTCTCCAACGATTTCTTTGGGAAATTCCATGGTCCCGTTTCCCGTTTCATCGAGGGCAATTTCACCAATTTTCAATAAACTGAAAAGACGGGGTACATAAATGATTACTGTTTCGCTGGGAATAGCCACTTCCTCTCCTTTATCATTTTTCTGGGTCGCAGATACCTTTAATACCCGAAGAGAGTCCTCAATACTGAAAAACAGCTTGATTTTGGCTGGTTTGGCGCTGAAGGAGGCCTCTGCACCCGGATATTTATCAGTGCCTGTGAATTTTGCGGTGTAGGATACCATTCCATCCTTATCAGCCGGGAAGGAGGAAACGGCTACCGTACAAACGGCAATGCCCTCCTGTGTGGTTGTTGCCTTGCCCAACGGCTTGCAGATGTCGCCATTTGATACCGTAAATTCTATTGGTGCATTTTCCAGGGCAAAGGTATTATCATCGGTTCTAAGGGTGAGGATTGCCGTGAGAATCACTGAATCGGAACTACACAGATAGTTCAGCGCCAGTTTTGATTCTGCCGGTGTTTTAGTGGAATCCGGTTTTTCTTCCGCAAATGAGTTCATTGGCTGAATTGCCATGAACAACATGGTGACAAGAAATACGATTATCGCGAGAACTCTTTTCATATGGATAGATTGAGTAATTCCGGTGAATAATTAAAGTAAAACCTCTTCTTTTTTCTCTTCCCCCTGCAGTCCGGAAACCGGAACGATGGTGATGAACTTTGATGCCAGGGTAAACAGGAGACAAAAGATTGCAACTCCGGCAGCTGTCAAACTCCATTCAACCCATGTGGCCGTATAATTCAGCCATTCGGGCCGTGCATCCTGGATTGGCAGATAGGGAGATTCGAGTGTGGGAACAACGATGATATACCTGTTGAGCCAAAGTGCGATGATGACCACGATGGAGGTAAGGGTAATGTTGGTGATGGTTCTGAATTTGGCAATACCCACGACCACGAGGGGCAGAAGTACACCAACATAGTTTGAAATGATAAATGGCCAGTAGAATTCCTTAAAGAGCAACTGGATCAGCAATTCATCGTTTTTTTCAGAGCCATACCATTTGGTGAGATAATCGCTGAAGGTAAAGTAACCAAAAAAGGCCGCCAGCACCAGCATGATGACCCCAACTGATACGAAGTGTTTTTTGGTAATATATTCTTCAAGGTGGTATACTTTTCTGAAAACCCACATGCAAACAATCAGCACGGCGCTCCCGGAATAAACGGCAGCGATTACAAAGTACGGACCGAAGATGGTACTATGCCAGCCGGGTTGAAGGGTAACACTGAAAATCCAGGCCAATACAGAGTAAACAATGATCGCAATGGCAATAACCATCGCTGCCATAATATCGGTAGCCCTGTTCAAACGTTTTTGCTGTTCGGGTGAACCAGTGTATCCAAGTGCAAGCACTTTGTATAATTTCTTTCTCCAATTGGGGAGCTGGAGTATTTCGTAATCCCTGAGGGTGGCGAGATCTCTCAGCAACGAAAGATACAGGAAGATGAAACATCCGAAAATATCGGTTGTAATGGCAATAACGTCCCAGGTAATCGGTGACTGGATTCTTCCGAAAAGCACCAGGAAATACAATTTATCAAGCCGGCCGATGCAAAGCAGAATAAAGCAGGGTCCGATGAGCAGGGCAATAATGGTAATGAATTCGGCCATACGGATGATCGGTTTGCGCCAGGGTGTTTTAAAAAGGTGCAGGGTGCCCGAGATGAGCGCACCAGCATAACTCACCCCCATGAAGAAGATAAAGTTCACGATGTACACTCCCCAAACTACGTTGTCGCGCATACCGGTCACTTCATGTCCTTTAAGCACTTGTTGAAGAAATGCATAAAAGCCCAATCCGATTACGGCTAACAGGAAAACGATCCAGGCATATCCCTGAATAGAAGTCCGCTCTAATTGTGGCGTAAAGTCTCTTAATGGATTTTTTTGTTGCAGTTCCATGGTTACGGTTTATTTTTTTTACTGTATGGTGTATCCTTGTACCTTTCTTTAATAGCCGGATCAAGATCGCCGAAGCCGCGGTCAACCTCGAATTGACGGTCAACAGGAGGCAGATAATAAACGCATGGGCGGGTTCCGAGTGTTTCGAGATAGCGGTAGCCGGCACGGTCGTGGATGAGTTTGCTGAATTGGAATGTTTCGGTGCCGTTGGTTACCGTATCTTCGTCCACATCCCCAAAATAGATAACGCCCATGGGGCATGCAGAGGCGCAATATGGAATTTTTCCAACCCGGATCAGGTCGGGACAGAAATCACATTTTGAAACAGTGCCTTCTTTACCGGGGCTGCTGGCCTCCGGAGAATAGGGCTCTTTATCCACGTCGAATTCCGGGTAATGTTTCCAGGCAAAAACACGGGTGGAATAGGGGCATCCTGTCATACAGAATTTACAACCGATGCAGCGTTCGTTGTCGATGAGCACAATGCCATCGCTTCGCTTATAGGTAGCTCCGACCGGACATACACTTACGCACAGCGGGTTGTCGCAATGAAAACAGGGTTTTGGAAACCAGTATGGAGCGGTTTTTTCGGAATCCTGGAGCAGGTACACCTTCATGAATTCCTGGCTTTTCGGAAGGTGATGGCCTTTTTGACAAGCCTCCACGCATTTTCGTGCGTTTTTACATTTTCCGAGGTCGATAACCATGACGAATTTCCGGCCGGGTATACCCTTATGCGATTCCTCGCGTGAAACCCGGGGTAATTTCAATAATCCTCTGTCAACCTCCATAATTTCGCCATCGGTGGTCAAAACTTTCACCTTTTCTCCGGTTTCAGCGGCATTTGTGTCAACGTATGCTGCAAGAAGGCCACCGCCCATGGCAACCCCCGCACCGGCTATGAGTCCTTTTTTAAGGAACTGACGACGTGAATTTTTCTGGTCTTTATTCAATTCTTCTTCCACGTTTTTAAAATTTTAGTGAGATTCATGGTAACCATTGATCATGCTTTTAAAGTTACTTGTCGGGTTTTTCCCGATGGTGCAAAAATAGACGTGCACACACATGATGATGCTGATTGCAAAGCCTGAACCGATATGAAGCAAATCGGTGAGGTCAAGTCCGCTGATATTAAAAATACTATAAACGGTCATCTCCGGGTATAAAAGTCCCCAGCCTGAAACAATGACAAACGGAACAAATCCGTACATCAGAATTACATAGGTAAGCTGCTGCAGGGGGTTGAATTTGCTTTCTTCATTTACCGGGAAAGGCGCATCTTCTTTTTTAAATATCCCGATTGTATAATACCTGAATTGTTTCATCAGGCGGTCAATGAATCCTTTCACAGGAATCATGTAATAAGCGCCATTGGGGGTAAAGAGATTCCCGATGAAAAACAGTGCATAGCTGATGGTCAAAATAATACCTGCAATGTTGTGAACGGCCACAGCAGATTTAAATTTAACCATGGTGTCGGGATTTGAAAACTGGATGCTTAATCCGGTAACGATTAGGATGAGACAGAGCAGGGCATTTGTCATATGCCAGATCCTGGTCCAGACAGGATACAAATAGAGTCGTTGAGTTTGATGGTTCATTTGTTCTACTTATTTTTTATGCGCAAAGCCGCATGGATTATTATTACCAGAACTGTAAGGCCAAAAATCACCAGGCTGATGATATTCAGGGTGTTGTTTTTATCGGGTCCGATCGAGGTTGAATCTCCCATCAGCAGACCTTTGATAACCCCCTCTTTTTGAATTTTTTCGCTGACCTGGTACTTATACAAAGAGGCAAAGAGAATGGAGTTTTTTGAATGGCAGGATTCACATTTTCTGACGGCATCTTTTTTTGCCATGATATGGTGGGCAACAACCAGGGTGTCTTCGTTTCTGGCGTGACATTCAATGCACCTGACATTGGTAAAGTGCGAAGCCTGGTTGGGCAGCCATTCGTGTTTTTTTAAGATATTGGGCTTGGCTTTGTCGGTGAGCAATTGATAATTTTTCAAATCTCCGTGGCAGTTGAGACAAATCATGTTATCATAGGTGATGGTCTCTTTAAGATTTTCATTTGAGCGGGCGTTGATTTTATAGGTATGGGCATTGTGGCACATCCAGCAGGTAAAATCGGCGCTGTGTTTTTCGGAATGGACGCTGGCCTGGAATTCCGTTTCAATTTGTTCGAATTTGAATTTGGCATATTTTTCATCTCCGCCGTGGCAGTCGATGCAATTGGCCTTGGCTTCCATGCGCAGGTTCCCGGCATGGGGAAAGGTCTCATAATCTTCGGAATGGCAATCGGTGCATTTGAATTCGCGATGGTTTGAAACGTAGAAAACATCCCGGTTCATGATTAATTCCGCGAACATTTTCTTGGTAACTAATTTTTTCGATTCAGGGTTTTCGTAAGAGTATTTCGACTGGCCATGGCACTTCAGACACTTTTCATTTTCGGCGGCATTTTTGAACTTGGAATGATCTGTTTTTACAGGGGCTACCTGTTCAGATTGGATTTTGTTGTTTACCGGTGAAGAGGTATCTGATGTTTTGATCAACGTGAATGCAATCAGACATAACATCATTAACACGAGTACGGCCCATGCCGGCCGGAGATTTGCTTTACGAATCATATTTTTAGTTGTAGGGAGTTAATCGGGTTGGTAAAAAAAACGGGTGTTTACAGGGAGACCCCGTTAACACCCGTTTTAACAATCATTATTGCAGCATCATGCATTTATTTTTTTAGCGTACGCATGAAAGCAACCAATGCCCAACGGTCGCCGGCTTCGGCAATTTTCTTTTCGTATGCAGGCATTTCATCACGGCCCTTATCGGTGCGAAAGAAAATTTCACCATCGGTAGATGCCTGAAAAGCGGCAGAGGAGAAGTCGCCAGGGAAAGTTTTCAAAGAAGCGGCTTTTGGACCATCGCCCAATCCTTTGCTTCCATGGCATGATTTGCAATGTTTTGCCCACAATTCCTTGCCAGTAGCTACGTCGGCTTTTGTAGCAGATTTCATAGCCTTGTCTTTATCAGGCACCGGCCATGGTTTTGCCTTTGCCTGTTGGGCCAAAGCGGAATTGCCAAACATAAAAACTACAGCAATGACTGCAGCTGCCATAATTGTTGCGATTTTTTGTGTTGTTTTCATTGGTAATTTAAATTTAGGTTAAACAAGAATTAATTAGTTAAAAACTCCATAAGCGGGTAAGATTGAACCCTACAAGAATAAAGCCATTGAAAAAGTTGTTGGTGTTATGCATTACGACTTCCGAAGGCAGGATGCCCTGGGCGGCCGAAATGTAAACCTGGAAAGCATGCGTGCTTGTTGAAACTTCCCAACCAAGTGAAAAATTGGGATAGGGAGTTTTGTTTTTCGGAATTTCCAGCCAGTTATATCCGGATCTGACAACAAAAGCAGGATCATAATTGATGAGGATTGGCTGCTCATAAGAAATAACGATGGATGACTGAGGACTGACTTTGACGCGGGCAAGCAATGTAAAAGCAAAGGCGTCGTTCCTGGCGGCTGAGTCGGAGGTTTGATCCACTTTGTTGAAATGGGTGTAGCTGATTCCTAACTGACCGGAAAACATGTTGTTGAATTTACGGGCAAACAGGAACTCATTATAGTAAGCCAAACGGTCGACGAACTTATAATCGGTTCCGAATTTGGATTTGTTGGTAGCATTCAGGGAAAGATCGAAATAATAGGCAATGGTAAGCGGGAAACCACCTTTGCGCTGACGTGCGAAAGCATATTTCACCTGAAAATCCTGAAGACGATTGTTTTTGGTAGTTCCAAGGCCGACGATCACATTTTTTGTGATGCTGAAATTCAGGCCGAGGCGAATGTTGGAAGCGCCCCAGAGACCGCCCAGGTCAGACCAGCCATTCTGGATGGTACCAAAGCGATGCTGCAGAACAAATTCGAGGGTGTGAGCCGATGGAATGGCCACCGTGATATTATCCATGCAAATACCGCTTTCGAAAGCAGCTTTGGCCAGGGGTTTCTGTGTAACTTCCGGCTCGGCAGGAATGGAATCCTGTGCTATAATTGTTCCTGCGCCGGAGATCATGAATACCAAGCCAAGGATAATTCTTTTCATTGAAAGTATAGAAGTGTGCATTGTTTTCATTTTTTTAGTGAATTCTCTGTTCATACCGGAATTAATTATTCTTGGCTCCTTCATCAATCCAATATTTGATGGTCGTGATATCGGTTGTGTTGGAGTAGGTATTCATGCTTGCCCCCGGTAGAAGTTTCTGATATAAAACACTACTGGCGGAGTTGGATGGAACTACCATGTTTTCGTCAAACAGACTTTTGTAGGATTTTCCGGAACGCAGGTCGGGAGCCTGTCCGCCGGCATGACAACCAACACAACTCTTCTCGAAGATGGGTTGAACCTTGAGAGAAAAGCTGGTAGAATCACCCGGAGGGGGGGGAGGGGGAGGTGCATCAGGCTGGATGGTAGCATATTCGCATGCCCCAAACAGGAAAATTCCCAGCAGAACGGCAATCAGATTAAAAAGTTTAATTTTTTGCATATGTCTATAATTTAGGGGTTTAAGCTCCAATTTTAATTTAATTGTTGGTATTTTAAGGGTTTCAGGTAAACAGTTGGTTTAAAGGAAAGAAATTGAAAAAAGGCTTCAAGGTTTTATCCTTAAAGCCTTTTTTTCGGTCATAGGATCTGATTATAAACCATTCGCAGTTAAAGCCTCCACAGAGTTGGTTAACAGCGCTCTTACATAGGAGGTATTGTGAATACCCAGGCTGTATTCTCTTAAGCAGAACTGGAAGTTGATGATGGCGCCCAACTGAACATTTAACAGTTTGGGGAATTTGGGTTTTGCCATGTTTGTTGCACTTGTGTTATAAGGATCTCTCCAGTAACCGGCATCGTTTGTTCCTGCACTGTAAATATCGAGGTAACCATCATAATTGCCGGTAGAAACACCAGCCCACAGGTTGGTTGCTGCTGCATCTTTGTGCAGAATATCATGTCCGCCACCACAGGCGTTGATTTTGGTTGCGAGGGCATCGAGCAGTCCTTTGATTAGGGTTCTGGTACCTTTCCATTTGGAGGAGTTTGCATCGATCGGGAAGTCAATGTGGCAATCGGTTACGTTGCAACCATTGAAATTCCATGTTGTGCCTGATCCCAGCGGGGTTTCTTTGGAGTTTCTCACGTTGAAGGAGTGACCGCCGGCGATGCCTGTCATTGGATCAGCCATATGGCAATCCTGACATGTAGCCACTGTGGTATGTCGTGAATTTTCATAAGCAACGCTGCCCGGGAATTCAATGGCACCTTGTCCGGCATATACAGCGCCAACGGCTCCGTAGTGGATGTGCATTCTGTAGGAAGGTTTCAGATATTTATTCTTGGCTCCGGCAGCGCTGTCATACATCACAACTTTGGGGCTGGTGATCAGTGAATCATAATTCAGCAGACGGCCTGCAGGGTCATTGCCGCAGGTAAGCGGACGTGGCTGGTGACATTTTACGCATAAATTGCTTTTTCCGCCACCCTGGGTGAGGTCGATGGTTTTAAGACCTCCGCGCATGGTCATGGGAACAGCGGCGGTGTTGGTCAGTACAATGTCGGCCATGCCGTAGGTAGTATGTAAACTACTGTGGCAAGTAAAACAGCTAATTTCTCCAATTGCGTTTGCCGCATCGGTTGCATAAGGATTGGTCCATTTCAGTGTGGTTGGATCCTGTGTGAAAACGGTTGAAACATTGTTTTCGCAAACATAGATAAAGGCTTTTTGAGCGTGGCAGGGAGTACATGAAGTATTTCCTGCTTCTTCAAAGGCGGTGGTACCCCAGTTGTGTTTTGACATTTCAAATTCGGTGGCAATTGCATCCACAACGGCTTTGGCATGACACTGTTTGCAGGTTTCACTGGCATCTTTGCCATTGGTACCGTCTTTACCGGCAGGGCCGGTTGCGCCCTGGGGGCCTTCCTTTGTACAGGAAGAAAGCATTAAGGTTGCTGCCACGATCATTAATCCGGCAGCGTAAAATAGTTTTTGTAGATTTTTCATACTCTTACAGTTTTTGTTTATAAATACGTTTATGCAGCAGACAACTTGTGCAAATTGTTTCCGGAACAAAAATATCAAAGTTTAAGGAGTGACTTGTTAATAAGTCGGTGAGATTTGTTAATATATTAACTGATATATCTCAATCCTGCGTTGACAAATATCAACAACTCTGCATGAAAAGCAATTCAGCCTGTTTTATTTTCATGAGAGTCTCCATGTTTTGATCAGGGAATGTCATAGCTGTGAATGTTTTAGCAAATGACTTTACTGAGCCACTCACGTTTAAGTAACCGCATTGATATTAAAATAAAGAGGCTGCCTCATCAGATGAGACAGCCTCCTGTAAGGAAAAACCGAGTAGCTTAGTTGGCATTTACCCAATCAATCGAATTTTGTAATACCTGCAATGCGTAGGCAGGATTGTGAACGCCTTTCGATAATTCACTGTTGATATAGACATAGTTGTAAGCAGCGCCTAATTCACCCCATTTCCATGCACGACCTATTCTGAAAGTATAGTCAGCGTCTTTTGCATATTTGAGGATGTTGCCATAAATCACCAGGCCTGTAGTTGGGCTCACGGTGTTCATGCTGGAGCTGGTTGCAAACAAATCACCGGCGGTTTGGGTAGTCGGGTATTTTTTACCATTGAAATCGTGGGTGGCTTCGGCGGCATAAGAAATTGCTCCGGTTGTGCTGTTCACGGTTTTCTTCATGATTTTCCTGGTAGAAAGGAGTTCGCCCAATTCAGTTAATTTGGCTGTAATCAATGCCTGAACCGGAGCAAATTTATCGCTGCCGTGGCATGCAGTACATTCAGCCTTGTTAACCTTTAAGGAGTGACCACCGGTTGTGTCGGCTGCATTGAAAGTGTTCATGTGGCAATCGGTGCAAGCCAAACCAGAGTGTTTCCAGGTTCTGGTGTAGGTTTTGCCTTTGTATTCATAAGCATTGATACCTGAATAAAGATTTGACTGGTTTCCATCATGTACAGAGAAGCTGCGACCAACAAGGTACTGAACGGTATCCTGATCGCTGGCGTTGCTGAACGGGAAGTAAGGAAGCTGGTTAAAGGCTTTGTTGAGAACCTTGGGGATAAGGGTGGTGTCGGAATAAACCAAAGCCGTAGCGCCACGAATCTGGTGACACTGAACACACAGGTTGTTAATAGAACCAAAATCTGTAGCAACGAGATTTTTGTTGTAATTAAGATAAACCGGTGATGTGGTTCTCAGGATCATGGAAACGGTATCTCCGGTGAAATTAAAGCCGGCGTGTGCATGACAGGTTGAACAGTTAATGCGATTTGCCTGTGGCATATCGTTGGCTACGATATACTGGCCGCTGCCAAGGATTTGTTGTAATCCGTCATCGGTGTGACACCGGGCACAAAACTTGGTATTTCTGGAACTGGAGGTTCCCAGGAAATGTTTCGAGAATTTGTACTCCGTTAGTTTTGTAGCAAAGTTTTCGGAGGTGTGGCAAACCAGGCAGGATGAATTGGCATCTTTACCGTTTGTGCCATCCGCACCGTTCAGACCATTGGTGCCGTTAGCCCCGGCAGGACCCTGTGCGCCATCTTTGGCACAGGAAGTAAACATGAAACATGCCGCTGCGATGAGCAACCCGGCATTAAAAAGTAATTTTTTAAAATTTTTCATTCTCTTACAGTTTTTGTTAATAAATACGTTTACGCAGCAGACAACTTGTGCAAATTGTTTCGGGAACAAAAATATTGAAGATAGTGAAGGATAATGTTAATAAGTCGGTGAGATTTGTTAATATTATAACTGATATATCTCAATACTCTGTTGATATATATCAATCATTATATAAATATAACGAATAACAGGAATAGTGCCAGTAGATGTTAATTGAGTCATTTTTGGATAACAAGGACCCCTCCCCTGGCCCTCCCCTTGGAGGGGAGGGGGCATTTACATCAAAGATTGTTTGTGATTTCTTTATCAACCGGTTTCGCTGATCTGGCGCAGTTGTTTCGTATTCAGAACCTCCAGGGTGTTGTTGTTAACGGTGAGAATGCCCTCTTCTTTGAATTCTTTTAAAATACGGATGGCGCTTTCTTTAGACATGCCGGAGAGGTCGGCCAGATCCTGACGGGAAATTGTCATTTCAAACGGGTTCTGGCAATATATTTTATCGGAAAGGTAAAAAATCACATCGGCGATCCTTCCATGCATTTGTTTTTGCGTGAGGCTGATGACCTGATCAAAATTGAAAATAGACTGGAGGGAGACCCGTTTGATAAACTCTTCGGCAAAATCAGGATTTTCGCGGATCAGTTTTTTAAAAACAGTTACATCCACCAGGCAGGCCGTACAATCCTGAACAGCGGCAGCGGAATAATAATGGCGGTTGTCAACATAGATTCCGGGACCGAAGATGTAATCAACCGGCTTAATGAGGGCCAGGATCAGATTTTTGCCGTAACCCTCAATGTAAATTTTAGCCAGCCCGGAGGTTACACAAACAAAATACGGAGAGGGTGTTCCCTGTTTGAAAATGATTTCCCCAGCCTTGTAACTTACCTGGAACCGGCTGCTGTTTATCAGTTCCACTTCCAGCGGACTTAAATTTTTAAAAATAGAGGATTTGCAGTTACAATCGGCGCAGTTGGATGAATGATGTATTTTATTTACCATCGTGGTTGGCTGCTTGGGCCTTCATTTTAAGAAAAGCAGACAAAGATAGTGCTAAAATGATATAAAACAAATTAATTGGTCCTTTTTGTCAATGAGGCAATTGAGATATGTCAACTTCTCAAAACATTTTCAGCATCAGATATTCCGCGATCTGCACTGCGTTGGTGGCTGCTCCTTTGCGAAGATTATCAGCGACAATAAAGAGATTAAGCGAATTTGGCTGTGATTCGTCCCGCCTGATCCGGCCAACGAAAACATCGTCTTTGCCGGCAGCCTCAAGCGGCATGGGGTAGATGTTGTTTTTAACATCATCGCGGATAATAATTCCCGGGGTTTTACCAAGAAGAACGGCAACATCGGCCATGTTAAAATCCTGGTCGAATTCCAGGTTTACAGCTTCGGAATGGCCGCCCATTACAGGAACCCTGACAATGGTGGCGGTAATTCTGATCGCATAATCATTCAGTATTTTATGCGTTTCATTCACCAGTTTCATCTCTTCAGAAGTATATCCGTTTTCCATGAAATCGCCTCCATGGGGGAAAAGATTCAGGTCAATCGGATAGGGATAGGCCATTTCTCCTATGATGCCCTTGCGTTCGTTCTCCATCTGTTTGACGGCTTTGGCGCCGGTACCGGTAACTGACTGATAAGTTGATACGACAATCCTTTTAATATGATATTTTTCATGGAGCGGGGCCAGAACCAACACCAGCTGGATGGTAGAACAATTGGGATTGGCGATGATTTTGTGGTTCCCCGTAAGGATGGACGCATTTATTTCAGGGACAATCAGTGGGATTTCCGGATCCATGCGCCAGGCGGAAGAGTTATCGATCACCGTAATTCCGGCAGCAGCATAACGTGGCGCCCATTCCCTGGATGCGGCGGCGCCGGCAGAAAAGATGGCTATTCCGGGTTTTGCAGCAATAGCTTCCTCATGTGTGTGAATAATATAACGATGGTTGTTGAACATGACCGGAAGTCCTGCCGATTTCGGGGAAGCAACCGGGATAAAGGTTTCCGGAAAGATTTTATGTTCGTCCAGCACTTTGAGGATTTCCCGGCCAACAAGTCCGGTGGCACCGACAACTGCAAGTTTCATGGGGAGCGTTTTTGCAAAGGTAAGGGAAAAATGGTAATCGGTGGGCGAGTGGACAATTGTACAAATGGACAAGTGGACAGGTGGGCGAGTGGGTGGGACGGTTGAAATACTTATTAACAATGGTGTCACTTTTTTAAACATTCCCGATTAAGCAGAAAAACACAGCCATGAAAAATTTTAATTCAAGCATCAATTGCATTTCCTGCATTGTCTGCGTTGTCTGCATTCTTTACATTCCCTCCATCGCCCTGGCACAGTTGAAGGATGATTTTTCGGATGGGAATTTCAGCACCAATCCGGCATGGACAGGAGATACCTCGCATTTTGAGGTCAATTCATCCGGGCAGCTTCATCTGAAATCTACGGGAAGTGATACTTCCGTGCTGGTTACTCAAAATGGACGTGTGCTGAACACAGAGTGGAATTTCTGGTTGAAACTTTCATTCAACACCTCATCCAACAATTTTGCCAGGGTGTACTTAACGTCCGATACGAATAAGCTGTATTCCGGGGTAAACGGTTACTTTTTACAGGTTGGGGGTGGCGATGATTCTGTTTTGATCATGAAACAAACCGGAACGACGTTTAAAACAGTGTTCAGGTTTAATTCGTATAAAACACTGCATTCAACCAACACGCTCCGGTTTAAAATCACCCGCGATGATTCAGGAAATTGGGAAGCGATGATCGACACCACCGGAGGGTACAACTACATCCCTGAAGGATCTTTTTTTGATGATTCATTCGTCACCTCCCGGTGGTTCGGACTCATGTGTCGTTACACTTCGAGCAATGCAACGAAATTTTATTTCGATGATTTTTATGTCGGGCCGATCATTTATGATACGATACGTCCTGAAATATTATCCGTGGAGGCAATCTCTGCCAGCGTTATCCGGATGGTGTTTTCTGAACCGATACAACATCAAAGCGCAGAAAATGTGGAAAATTACCGGCTTATTTCTAAAGGTTTGTCACCCGACTCGGTCAAACAGGATATTCTTCAGCCTGATGTTGTTTCAATATTTCTGCACGATTCGCTGGTACAGGGCACAATCGATTCTGTGAACATCCGGAACATATTGGATTTATCGGGAAATCGCCTGACGGATACAATCGTGCAACTTTGTTATTATCAGCCAGGGGCATATGATATTCTGATTCACGAAATCATGGCCGACCCTGATCCACCTGTTGAGCTGCCAAATGGGGAATTTGTGGAATTGTATAACCGGTCGGCTTTCACCATCAATCTGAAGGATTGGAAATTCAGGTACGGGAGTTATTCGAAGGTTTTTCCGTCGACGACTCTTTCTGCCGGGGGCTATTTATTAATTGTGAAGGATTCTGCCTATTTGAATTATGCAAGATGCGCGGTTTTGTTTACCTCTTCATCTTCATTGTCCAATGAAGGAACTTCACTGGTTATAGAAGATTCCATGGGTCATGTCATTCATGCGGTGGAATACAGTCCCAATTGGTACCGTGGATCATTCAAGGGAGAAGGGGGCTGGTCGCTGGAAATGACAGATCCGTTAAATCCATGCGGTTGCCTTGAAAACTGGGAACCATCAAAGGATGCAACTGGCGGTACACCGGGAAGAGCAAACGCTGTCATGAAAGCCAACCCCGATGAACAATCACCGGTTGCGCGGAGGGCGGTAATTTTAGATTCTACCGTGGTGGAAATAACCTTTTCAGAGGCGATGGACAGTCTTTCCCTGCTTTCTGAGAAAGACTGGGTGGTGGTGGATGACCCTGACGGGGCGATCCACCCCATCGGGGTGAAACCGGTATCGCCGGGGTTTATATCAACAAAGTTGCTGTTTGAAAAGTCATTTGAAAGGGGTGTTACTTACACCTTGAAAATATCAGGAACGATGAGGGATTGCGCCGGAAATAATTGTGATACCTCCCGATCCATCCGGTTTGCCATTCCTGATTCCGCGACTTCGCGGGATGTGGTGATCAACGAAGTTTTATCCAATCCCACCAGCGGAGGCTCCAGGTTTGTTGAGTTATACAACCGGTCGGAAAAAATCATTGATTTACAAACCCTGGTGCTCGCCAACCGTGACACGGCAGCAGGATTATCTGAAAATGCGACGCCTTTGATTTCAAGCGGATACCTGTTGTTTCCGGGTGATTACGTTGCCATGACCTCCAGCGCTGAGGATATTGATGACCGGTATCGCCCGGCGTTTCCTGAAGCCATCCAGGAAATGAAAGGATTTCCCGTTTTCGGAGATGATACCGGCACGGTGGTTATTGCCAGAAAAGACAACCTGGTGATCATTGACAAAATACAGTATAATCCCGACATGCATTATCCTTTGCTTGCAACAACAGAAGGGGTTTCGCTTGAAAGGACCAGCCCCGATTTGTCGTCAGAAGATCAAAGCAACTGGCATTCGGCAGCAGAAACAGCCGGGTTTGCCACGCCAGGGTACCAGAATTCACATTGGGTGGTTCCGGACGACACAGATCAGGGAATCGTGATTCAGCCGGCAATTTTTTCGCCTGACAATGACGGGCGGGATGATTTATTGATCGTAACTATCCGACAAAATGAACCGGATTTTACTGTGAGCATAGCGGTATTTGATTCCAGGGGCCGGATGGTGAAACAAATAGCCAACAATGTTTTAACCGGCAACGAAGGAATTTTTACCTGGGATGGGATGACTGCGACAAGGAACAAAGCTTCATTGGGGATTTATGTTTTGCTGATTGAGCTTGTGCAGCCGGAAGGAACGGTAAGAAAAGTAAAAAGGACGGTGATATTGGGGGGGAGGCTTTAGTGGAAAAAAGTCAAATGGCAAAATGCAAAAGTCAAATGTCAAATGAAATGCAAAATTGAAATTATGTAAATCAAAAAGTTAACTGCTATGGGAAGTTTTTCGGATAATATGTCAAATCGTTTCATGGTGCTTGTTGTCAATATCATAAAGCTGGAAAAACAGCTTTGTAAAACATATTCCGGCCGACATATTTTTGGCCAGTTATTTCGGGCCGGAACCTCTGCGGGAGCAAATTATGAAGAATCAAGGGCGGGGGAAAGCAGGGCCGATTTTATTCACAAGATGCAGATTGTTTTAAAAGAACTTCGGGAATCACCGCAAAATCCAAATCCGGAAAACCTCCACCCCAGTCATGAGCAACGCAAA
>JBAXFM010000011.1:0-35310 GCA_037139855.1 Bacteroidota bacterium | reverse complement strand
GGTTGTCGGTAATCTGTTCGATCTGAAGGCTCCTGAAGGAGGAATCCTGTTTCTGGCGTAACAGAACAAGTTCCTGGGTTTTATCAGCCAGCTGATATGCTTCATCTGATCGTAAATATTCATCTCTTGAGATCAGCAGGTCTTTGAATAATTCCTTATTCTGCTCATAAGCCCTTTTTTTTGCGATAAGATCAAAACGGGCATTAAGCACTTCTCTTTCAAGGGAATGCTTTTCCTGTTCCATGCGGATTCTTACCTCTCTCAAAAAATTAGACTTTTCTGCCAATTGCGCCTCACTGTTGAGAATGTTGAGGTTGATATCATTATTGCTTAACCTGATGATCACATCACCTTTTTTAAGCATACTTCCTTCCTCAAGCAGAATTTCTTCTACTTTTCCTCCTTCATAGGCATCAAGAAACACGGTGGAAATTGGGGCAGCCGTACCGTCATTTGTGATGTAATCGTTAAATACTCCCTTGAAAACCGGGGCAATGGTGATCCTCTCCTTCTCCACTCTGACCGTGCTGGTCCAGTCTCTGAAGATAAAAAACAGGATAACTGAAAGCACGACTGTACCTCCGATAACATACTTCCAGTATTTTTTTTTAATCCACCGGTTGTCTTCAATGACTCGATCCATTCCTGTTGTTTCCTGATGTTCCATTATTTAATAATTTATGATTGGACGATTTTAGATTCACGTTCCTGACGACAGCGAACCTGTCATCAGGAACCGGATATAGCGTTCCTTCAGCACTACCTGCAACCCGGTTCGCAGGACTTCGGTCTTAGCCCTGAACCACTTGTTTTTCTGAATGTAAAACTCAATGATATTGATGAGTCCCTTGTCCAGTTTCTTTTCAGCAGCTTCATAGGCTTTACAGCTCCAGGTCAGCTGGCTGAGCGAAGATTCGTATTCAGCCCGGGCCGCCCGCCATTCCGTAAGCGATTTCTCCACACCCATCATTAGTTTATAGGCAACATCATCATACTTGACTTTTGCTTGTTGATATTGCAATTTTGACCTGCTCAGTGTGGTGTTTTTTGAGAATCTTGAAAATATCGGGATCTCAAGTCCGAGGCTCAGATATTCATAGGAATTGTTGGATATCTGGTCAGAAAACGGAATAATCTGATTGGTTATATTTCGGTTGGTTTCCGAGTATTGCGAATTCCAGCCCGCATAAAATCCCACACGTGGTGAAAAAGCACCCTTGCTTATCTGAACAACTTTTTTTGCCGCCATCAGCTGATGCCGTGCATATGCCAAGTCGGGCAAGGCATTGGAGGCAACTTTGAAAAGCTCCTCCATGGATAATGTATCGATAGATCCTGAAAAAATCGATGGAACAAGGGTGTCAATGGTCAGGCTGTCTGTCAGTGAGATATTCATCTGGTATTTCAGTCCAAGAATTGCCTGGTCGAGCAGGTTAAATGATTGTACAAGCAAAGAACTGTCTGCCGCCAGGTTTGCCTCCGTCTCCAACAGGTCAGTGCCGGGTTTCCTCCCTATCTCTACAAATTTTGCAGTATAACCAAGCTGGTCGCTCGAAAGTTTGAAATTTTCCTTCGCAATTTCAAGCAGACCCTGCTGCAACAGCACGTTAAAATAACTGTTGATGACCGAGAAGGCAACTTCGTTCCGGACCTGCTGCAACTTGTTTTTTTCGGCTTCCAGATTAAACCGTTGCATATCGATGGTATTGAGTTTTACAAAACCATTGAAGAGATCAACCGATGATGAAAGCCCATACCCGTTATTAAAGAATTTTACATCAATGTAGGTATTGGTTGTCGGGTCAATACTGCGCCCATAATTTTGGTTGAATGATGATTGAATACTGAGTGAAGGCAGGAGGTCATTTTTAGCCTGCCGGAAATCCGTTTTCTGGATTTTAACGCCCAATTCCTGAGTATGGACCGAGAAATTATTTTCCCAGGCATAGTTAATGCACCGGTCAATGGTCCACACCTTCTGGGCAACTACGATTTCACTGTGAACAAATTGAACTGATATAAAAATCAGAATTATCCGGAACCACTTCATGTTAAAGCGCTTGTTGATAATTGGCCAGCTCTTCGGTTACGATCTGGCCATCGAATAAATTAACGATCCGGTGTGCAAATGCTGCATCGCGTTGCGAATGGGTAACCATGACGATGGTGGTACCCTGTTTGTTCAGATCCGAAAGCAGGTTCATGACCTCGATCCCGTTTTTCGAATCAAGGTTACCGGTAGGTTCATCGGCCAGGATCAGTTGCGGAGCTGGAACAACTGCGCGGGCGATGGCAACACGCTGCTGCTGACCCCCGGAGAGCTGCTGAGGAAAGTGGTTTTTACGATGGCCGATCTTCATGCGCTCAAGGATTTCATTCACCATCTGTTTCCGTTCAACGCCTGTTTTTTTCAGGTAAAGCAGCGGCAGTTCCACGTTCTCAAAGACATTGAGTTCGTCGATCAGGTTAAAACTCTGAAAAACGAATTGAATGTTACCTTTCCGGTATTGGGTGCGACGGCCCTCCTTGTATTTTGAAACATCCACTCCGTTAAATACGTAGGTTCCATCGCTTGGGTTATCGAGCATTCCTAGAATGTTCAGCAAGGTCGATTTCCCGCAACCCGATGGCCCCATGATGGCGATGAATTCGCCTTTTTTTACCTCCATGCTAACGTTGTTCAAAGCGGTGGTCTCAATTTCGTCAGTTTTAAACCGTTTTGTGAGATTGACTGTTTTTATCATTGTCATTGTTTTTTCAATTATATCTATTATATTTCAATTTTTATGCCAACCGTATTATTACACTGAAATACAATAACATATAAAACAACAATATCAAATTTTGTAAACATATTGAACAGTTGCGTGTTAACATTATGTACATTTGTAGGTAATGTCATAAATCTGTTCGTATGGAAGAAAAAACAAAAGAAGGCAGGCTGCTGATTGTTGATGACAATAAAAGCGTACTCAATGCACTGCGAATATTCCTGAAATTCGAATTCCTGGATGTGATTACACTTTCCAGTCCAAACACACTGATTCATGAAATAGAAACCCGTGATATTGATGTTGTGCTCCTGGATATGAATTTCAAGGCTGGTGAAAGTTCCGGTAATGAAGGAATGTACTGGTTACGTGAAATAAAAAAGTTGAAGAAAGATATCGAAGTGGTTATGTTCACTGCATATGGGGATGTCGAAACTGCTGTGAAAGCCACCCATGAAGGCGCAGCGGATTTCATTATTAAACCCTGGGAAAATGAGAAATTGCTTGCAACACTAAAGGCCTCGCTGAAACTGCGGAAGTCCAATCTCACAGTCGGCAAGCTGATGAAGCGGGAACAGGATCTGAAGACCGAGATGAACAGGGATGATCGGATGATCATTGGTGTTTCCCCGGCCATGAAAAAAATCCTGGATCTTGTAAAAAAAGTAGCCGGAACCGATGCCAACATAATGATCACCGGGGAAAACGGAACGGGGAAGGAGCTGATCGCCAAAGAGATTCACCGGTTATCGCGACAGTGCAATGAACTGCTGGTAACGGTCGACCTTGGATCAATGTCAGAGTCCTTGTTTGAAAGTGAAATGTTCGGACATACCAAAGGCTCGTTTACCGATGCCCGTGAAGACCGTACCGGTAAGATCATGCTGTCCCATAACGGGACCCTGTTGCTTGATGAAGTCGGGAATCTCCCGCTACAGCTTCAGTCAAAGTTGCTTAATGTGTTGCAAAACAGGGTTGTTATTCCGGTCGGATCCAACAAAGAATACCCTGTCGATATTAGACTGATCAGTACAACCAACAAAAATCTGCTACAGATGATCCGGGAGCAAACCTTCAGGCAGGATCTGCTGTACCGGATCAATACCATTCAAATTGAACTTCCGCCATTGCGGCAACGCGTTGAGGACATTGAAATCCTGGCCAATTTTTTTATCGGCAAATACAGTGTTAAATACAAAAAAAACTGTTTGAAGCTCCGTAATAAGGCGCTTGACCAGCTACAAAAATATCAGTGGCCGGGGAACATCAGAGAATTGCAGCATACTATTGAAAAAGCTGTGATCCTGTGCGATGGCGACTGTCTGTCGCCTAAGGACCTGTATCTGAACCAGTCACATTATGTTCACACAGATGAAATCCTGACCCTGGAAGAGATGGAAAAACAAATGATTGTGAAGGAATTGAAGAAACAAAGTCAGAGTCTGAGCATGGCAGCCCGTAACCTGGGCATCTCCCGGACTACATTATATAAAAAAATGAAAAAGTATGGGATATAAACGAATAACGCTGACTACAATTACCAGTATCGTGATCATGGTCCTTTTTGCACTAACAGCGGGATATCTGACCGCATTTTATATGGATCCAAGGTATTTGCTTTTTCTGACACCTGTTCCTTTTGGCGCAATTTCTGTGATCAATAATTTCAACCAATCCAACCGGCAGATTGCCTTCTTTTTTGAGGCAATCAGAAATGAGGACTCTTCACTGAAGTTCCCAACCTCCATCAGACAGAAGTCGCTCCGTCATATATACCAAAGCCTTAACAATCTGAATGACCGGATCAATGAGATTAAGCTTCAGAATGAATATCTTGAAAAATACTATCACTCTTTCATTCAGCATGCCGGCACCGGGTTGATGGCCATCAATCAGGACAATGAAGTGGAGATCATGAATGACAAAGCTTTTGAATATGCCGGCATTCCATCCTTCACCCCACTCCACCTGATACCACTCAGAATTCCTGATCTTTTAAGCCTCCTTGTCACATTTAATCCTGGTGAAGCGCATACCTATAAGCGGTTTACTGGTGATTTACAGATCAACCTGCTGATCCGGATAAAAGAGATTCGATACGGAGGCAAGGTTTCAAGACTGATATCCCTCCAGGACATCCGGCATGAGCTCGATGAGAAGGAACTCGATTCCTGGCAGAAACTGATCAGGGTACTCACACATGAGATTATGAACAGCATTGCACCTATCGTGTCATTGACCAGCACCCTACAGAAATTTTTCATCGAAAATGGCAAACCGATCCAACCCCAAAAGATCGATGAAGAAACCATTGACAATGTGCTTCAGGGACTGGATACAATTGGTGAACGCGGCAACGGGCTTGTCAACTTTGTGAACAGTTACCGGAAACTGACCCGGATTCCGAAACCGGAATTTGAATCATTCGTGGTACGTGAGTGGCTTGACCATATCGGATTGCTGCTTCGCGAACGCATGGAACAGCAGCAAATTAATCTGGAAATAAAAATTGACGAGAGGATCAGGGAGATAACCGGAGACAAGAAACTACTGACCCAGGTTATAATAAACATTGTAATCAACGGAATGGAGGCACTTATGGATATCCCTGAAAACAGAAAGATCAGGGTCTCTGTCGATATTTCGAGGCAAAATCATACTAAAATTCTTATCTCAAATAACGGCCCCATGATTCCGGCAGAGACGATTGATAAAATTTTTATCCCCTTTTTTACAACCAAAGAAAATGGATCCGGAATCGGGTTGAGCCTTTCACGTCAGATACTGCGGTTGCACAAGGGCAGCATCCATTCCGAATCAACAGAGGCGGCTACAAGTTTTATCATAACAATATAACTGAATTCTCAGTTTAATAATTGACTGAATTTGTCAAATCAATGTGTATCCAACCCATGCAGCATATAGATCATATGCATCAGCGATTTTGAAATTTCGGTCATGTATTCATTCACAGCCCTGACACTTCCGGGAAGTGTGAAGATCAGAGATTTTCCCATCACCCCTGCAACCGATCGGCTTAAAAGAACAGCAGGTTTCTCAGAACCATATTTCATCCTGATCAGTTCCATGATCCCGGGAATCTCTTTGTCAAGCATGGGGATGACGACATCCGGCGTGAAATCGCGTGGGCCGATCCCTGTTCCACCCGTCGTGATCACCAGATCTATGAGTTCTTCTTTGGCTTTGTAAAGCAATTCCTCAAGTTTATGCGAATCATCGGAAATAAGGGAATAGTGAATAAAATAGTGAATGTTTTGAGATCCAAAAAAATCTTTCAGCAATTCCTGAATTCTCGGGCCGGAACGGTCTTCATATTCCCCGGCTGATGCACGGTCGCTCAATGTAATTACCAGGATGCGGTACATCTTCGGGTGATATTCCAACCCCATCCCTGCTTTCAGGATGCCGGGACTCAACACCCTGCAGAAAATGCCCTCCTTGGGCATGACACAGTTTCCCACCTCTTTGAAAATGGCGCAACTGGTTCCATGACATTCCTTGCCAATTTGAGTGACTTCCAGTTCGATATCACCGCAAGTAAACCGGTCGAGCGGATGAGCCGTCCAAAGGTCCATGCCAGTTGTGGTAAGGTTTTCTGCAAACTCCCCAGGGGTTACTTTTCTACCCGCTTCCCCTTCAAACTTTATAATGCTTTCGGTCCCAAGAAGGCTCACCTGCCTGTTCCAATGGCCTGCGTGTGCATCGCCAAGAACCCCGTTGTGTGTCAGCTGGATTTGATCAACAGGCTTTTTAATGGTTCCCTTTTCTTCAGAAACATTCACTGAAACTATTTTTATCTGCTCCATATTCACAGCATTATTTCAAATCTTGTTTGCTATTAATTTCCTTTTGACTTTTGACTTTTGACTTTTGACTTTTCATCACACCTCTTCCTTTGTCTTTTCCACAAGCCTGATCTCTCCAATCGTCATGTTTTTATCAACAGCCTTGCACATATCGTAAACCGTGAGCAACGCAACAGATACAGCTGTCAGCGCCTCCATTTCGATACCGGTTTGGCCTGTACACCGGGCCAGGCTCTCAACCTTTACACCTGAATCCTCCAGAGTGGCTTTAACATCAAGTTTTGTGATTTGCAGCGGATGGCAAAGCGGTATAAGGTCGCTGGTACGTTTCCCCCCCTGGATTCCGGCAATTTCAGCAATCGTGAGCACATCGCCCTTTTTCAGTCTGTTTTCACAGATGAGATCAATAGTTTCAAGACTCAGGCTGATAAATCCGGATGCGATCGCGGTACGCAGTTGCAGCGGCTTTGCACTCACATCCACCATGTTTGCCCTGCCCAAATCATCCACATGGGTCAACCCTTTATTTTTACTATCGCTCATAGCTTTCTATTTATCCTTTTGACATTTGCCATTTGAATTTTGCCATTTGAATTTCTTTCCGATCACCCTCCAATATTATGAAAACTTCCTGTGATATTCACACTTCCTTTTTCCGGTTTTAGTCCGACGGCCTTTTCAAGCGCCTCCCTGATACCAAGTTCACGGGTACTGAATTGAATATCGTTGAACAGGCAAGGGCGAATCATGCCGTTTGCAGTAAGTCTCAGCCGGTTGCAATTGATGCAGTCGCCGCCATGACCATTTTCCACAATGGTGAAACATCCGTCCGACAAACTCATTTCATGAATGAATCGTGCTTCGAGATTATTCTTCAGGCAAAATTCCCGTACTGCTTGTGCATCAGGTTCATCAGAGGAATTACGCACCACACAATTAATTTTCACCGGCATTAATCCGGCTCTTTTTGCAGCGTTGATTCCATCAAATACCTTTCGGATATCGCCACCGCGCGTGATGGCGCTGTACTTTTCAGGGTCAAGCGTATCAAGACTGATGTTGATGCGATGCAGTCCTGCCTTCGCCAAATCTGTAGCAAAAGCTGGTAATAATATGCCATTGGTGGTCAGCCCAAAGTCTTTGATCCCGTTGATGCTGGCAATTTTTTCAATCAATGAGATCACGCCTTTACGCACAAGGGGTTCCCCACCGGTAATGCGTACCTTGGTAATGCCAAGGTCTACTGCCACACGGATGATCTCAACAATCTCTTCGAAACTCAGGATATCTTTATGATCTAACAGCTTAACCCCTTCTGCCGGCATGCAATAGGTGCAACGGAGGTTACAACGGTCGGTGACAGAAACGCGAAGGTAATCGATGGTTCGGTTATAGCAGTCGTACATACACCTGTTCCCCTTTATTGATTTTAGTGGTTCCAATCTCCATAACCATCATTCCATTGGCGATTGAGTAGGCATTGATATGGGCTGATCCATGGTATTCAACCGGGAATACAGTCCCCTCATTAATAATCACCGGTATCATCGATTTTCTGACAGATTTTCGCCTGGAGAAATCAACACCCATCGGAAGTGATAAATTCAAAGGTTCATTGGCACAACCCATCATGCGTTTTAAAAAGGGTTTGACCAATATTTCAAATAAAACAAACGAAGATACAGGATTACCTGGTAAACCAAAAATGAAAGTTTGATTCCTTCGACCAAAAACAGTTGGTTTACCCGGTTGTATGGCAATGTTGTTGAACAAAATCTCAATCCCCGTTTCCTCCATAACTGCCGGAACAAAATCAAAATCTCCCATGGATACACCACCTGTAAGCAGCACAACATCATTATGTTCCATGGCGAAGCTGATGATCTTTCGCAGTTCAGCACTATTATCCGGTACAATTCCATAATAATACGGCAGTGCCTGTACTGCTTTTACCTGTGCCTCGAGTTGCCATGCATTGGAATTTCTGATCTGAGCCTTTCCGGGAATTACGGTTGGTTCAACAAGTTCATCCCCGGTAGATATAATGCCAACCCTGGGGAGCTTTGCAACAAGCGGATTGCTGATCCCAACCCCGGCGAGAACCGCTACATGTGCAGGATTAATCTGCAGGCCTTTTTGAAGAACCTGGTCACCTGTTTTAACATCCTCTCCCCGGTAACAAATATTTTGTGATGGGTTTGTTCTTGTAAATCGCACAAAGTCTTCGTCAATCAATTCTGTCTCCTCAACCATGATCACGCTGTTTGCGCCTGCCGGGACCATTGCACCCGTCATTATTTTTGAGCACTGGCCAGGAAGGAGGGCTATTTTGGGAATGGTACCTGCCGGAATGGTTTCAACAACCCGTTGAGGTTCATTGGTCCAATCATCACCACTTTGTTTCAGCCATGCATATCCGTCAACAGCAGATTTATCAAAAGGCGGCATATCCATGTCTGAAAAAACATCTTCAGCAAGAACTCTTCCCAAAGAATCAGACAGATCAACACGTTCAACCCCGATGGAAAAACCCTGAGACAGTACCGTTGATAAAGCATCTTCAAATAAAACCATTTATATTTACGATTTACGATTTACGATTTGCGACACAGAATTGACTCCACTTGCCCACTTGTCCACTTGCCCACCATTTTACATTTTGCTATTTGGATATGTATCTCACCGTAGTCGCTTTAAAATGCACCCAACAAGTTTTTCCGGCCTTGAGCATAAGCTTTTCAAGTGATTCAATTGTAATCAGGGCATGGAGTTCAATTCCGATATCAATGGTCACATCTGTTCCGCCGGCATGTGGCACTATTTCCAAAACCCGACCCTCAAAATTGTTGGTGGCGCTTGTCTCCACAGGCATGTCCGACAACAGAATATCTTCTCCCCTGACAAGAATAAAACCATCTCCTTCAGTCACATTGATAACGATCCGGATCTTGATATTGTTGCTGGTGAATGCAAAAGTAGCTCCATTCTCTGTAATGAGGCTAACGGCGAAAAAATTTGAAACGCCGATGAAATGGGCTACAAATTCTGATTTAGGATTGCGAAAAACCTCCCCCGGACTTCCCGACTGAATAATCGTTCCTTTATTGATAACCGCGATTCTTGTTCCCAGAGAAAGAGCCTCCTCATAATCATGGGTCACATGCAGGATGGTCTGTCCCTTTCGGTGGATGGCCCTGAGCAACCGGCGAAGATCGCCTTTGAGCCTGGAATCGAGCGACGACAATGGTTCATCCAATAACAAAATCGCAGGATGCTGAATAAGGGTACGACCAAGTGCAACGCGCTGGAGTTCTCCCCCTGATAAGGTTCCCGGTTTGCGCAGGAGCAACTCCCCTATTCCCAGTTCATTGGCAATGGCTTTCACCTTTTCGAACTTCTCCTCTTTACTCATCGCTGTACCATGAAGGGAATATGCAATGTTTTCTGCCACGGTGAGATGAGGAAAAACTGCATGATCCTGAAATACGAGTCCAATCTTTCGGTTTTGAATTTTCTCGGTGGTTATATCCGTGCCATGAAGGAGGATTGCCCCTGAATCTGGCGCCATCAAACCCGCAATGGTTTCAAGTACAATAGATTTCCCCGAACCTGATTCTCCCAACAAAATAAAATAATCGCCCTGCGCTACTGAAAGAGAGACATCCTGCAAATAAAAATCGTCAAATCGCTTCGAAATATGCCTGAGTTCTAACATCCTAAAATATTCATCATTTCGCTATTTCGCTATTTTTTTCTTTCGCAAGCCATCTTAATACAATAAACAATGCCAGACATATCAGAATGAAAAGAACTGACACTGGCCGGGCATATTTCAACCCAAAAGCTCCGAACCGTTCATAGATCAGAACCGGGGTGATCATTGGATGGTACGCTACAACGATCACTGCGCCGAATTCACTCATTCCACGCGCAAACATCAGGATAAGTCCCGATAAAATACTCCGCCACGCCAAAGGCAGTGAAATGGTAAAAAATACGCGGTATGGCGATGCCCCAAGGGTTAATGCAGCTTTTTCAAGCCTTACCGGAACGCCGGAGAATCCATCTCTGGCAGCATTTATGAGGTACGGAATACTTACGAATGCCATGGCAATGGTTATTCCGGCAGGATGGCCAACAAAATTGAGTCCAACTGCCGAGCCCATCTTTCCAAGGACCGATTCACGGGAAACGAATCCAAGCAATGCGATGCCAGCCGCAGAATGAGGAATGACCACTGGCAGATCGATTATCCCTGTCACCAGCTTTTTCATTGGAAATCGTTTCCTGGCAAGCAAATAAGCCAATGGAATGGCTGCCATTGAAAAAACCAAAGTTCCGGCCAGTGAAGTATAAATAGTTAACCAGATACTATCCCTCACTTCGGCTTCACAGGCTGTGGCGAATACCTGTGTGGGTGTTGTTTTCAGAAACATTCCGGCCAATGGAGCCAGAATGAAAAGCAACACCAGTGAGCCCAGAACGAGAAATGTTAATTGAATACTGGAAAATCGATAATTCAATTTGCAAGTTTAAAAATGAGACTTTTATTTATTACATTAAAAAATGACGTCGAGAAGGAGTTCACGGAGGGAAGCGTATGTATGCGACAGGATACAATGTATGGCATCAGGCGAGGTCCATTTCACCAGGAATATCCCTTCTGAGGTTTCCGGTTTTAACGCCTGGGCTGAATCAGCTTTCATTTCAAACCATTGTGTACGCTTTAAAACATGTTTCTCCTTTGCGATATAAATATGCCATGAAGCCGGAAGCACATTGCAGATTTCGACCGATTTAAGGCCTGTTTCCTCCTTAACTTCCCGAATTGCCGCATTACGGGCCGTTTTAATGTCCCGAATTGAATATTCCGGACCCGGTATGTCCTTTTTGTCAACTTTCCCTTTCGGCAAATCCCAGAATCCAAGGCGGTGAATAAAGAGGAACTCTCCTTTCTCATTCCTGACGAGACCTCCGGCAGCCGGAATAAACTTAAATAAAGAACTGAAAGCAATAAAAGCATCAGAAGTATCCTCCTTCATGAAACCCGGTTCGATGATCAGAAGTTTCCGGAATTTTTCATAACGCTCGAAATCCATCCAAGCCTCATTTAAGGTTGAAACCGATTGGTAGTTGACAAGAAAATCGGTTGTCTGCAGATTTTCAGGAGGAGAAGAAATGAACTCAATTATACGGTCATTCAGGAATATTTTCATCGGCAAAAAATTTACATGGTAAAATTACGTTTTTTCCAAAACATGGGTGTCGTGTTGATGCTTCATTTTTTGTTATCTTTGCGCTTGAATAAAATAATTACCTTATGATATATAACAAAGACATTGCATTTAAAACGGCAGAACTGCTGTTGAAAATCAAAGCAGTAAAACTCAGCCCCAAAGAACCATTCACCTGGGCGTCAGGCATTATATCTCCAATTTATTGTGATAATCGAATCACGCTCTCTTACCCTGAAATCCGAACATTTATCCGCCAGCATTTTGTAAAAGCTATTGAAGGAGGAAATTTTGAACCAGAGGCTATTTCAGGTGTTGCTACAGGTGGTATTGCTCAGGGAGCCCTGGTGGCACAGGAATTAGGGCTGCCATTTTCTTATGTACGAACAGGAAAAAAAGAACACGGGCTTGCAAATCAAATAGAAGGAGAAGTTCGTCATGGTCAGCGTATTGTTGTGGTTGAAGATTTAATCTCAACCGGAGGTTCCAGTCTGGGTGCTGTTCAGGCTCTGCGTGATGCAGGCTGCAACATCAAGGGGATGATGGCTATTTTCACCTACAATCTGCCAAAAGCAGAAAAAGCATTTAAAGAAGCTGATTGTACACTGGTCACCCTGACAGATTACGACCACCTCATTCAGAAAGCGCTGGAAATCGGTTATATTACAGCCGAAGACGTTAAAGTCCTCCAGGACTTCAAAAAATCACTCAATTAACAATCACAAACATTCTCTGTTAATTACCGTAAAAAAGCAGGGCTGCTCAATAGGCAGCCCTGCTTTTTTATGGTTTAATTATAAAACCCTTCTCACATCTTCACAATTTTCCCGTAGCCATTTCCAATCTTTACAATATAAGAACCATTTGCAAGGCCGCTTACGTTGATGGTGGTGGTGAATGTTCCTTTGGGTTGATTGCCAAAAGTGGAACTTAAAACAACATGACCGGTAAGGTCGTACACTAACAGACTCAAATTCCCGGTTGTTTCATTTGTATAGCTGATCCGAAGGTTATCTTTAACCGGATTTGGGTTCAGACTAAGGTTGCCATTGGTAGCTATAACTCCAGGACCAGGATCTATTCCAACCGGGGAATAATAGGTAGTATCCATCCAAACGCCCCGGCCATAAGTGGAGATGTAAATCACGCCATAGTTAAGAATATGATAATCATACATCACCTGCTGACGTACATCAGTGACCGGAACAAACCCAATATTTTGCATTTCAGGAGCCCACTGGGGAGCGCCTGAATTCAAATTTGAGGTTGTGAAAGCACCAAGGTCAGTTCCTAACACAGCGCTGTTCCCATGCATTTCAATCAAACCACTGTAAACCGGCGCCTGTGGAAGGCTGCCTTGAATAGAAGTAAATAAAGGAGCAGGGGCATTGCCATTTTGTGCATAGTAAACATAGTTTGTATTACCATAGTTGCCAAGGGTAACCAATACACGATTTGAATTACTGGGATCAATTGAAATGGAAGTAACATTCCGACCGGTAAAGGGGGTATTGGAAAACACTGTATCAACAAGTACACACTGGGAACTGGAAATATTGGCTGTGGCTGAGTCATAAGCGTTGACAATTCCTGAAACACGAATCAATCTGCCTTTTGCTGTACCCGCCCACAAAGTATTGAGATCAGATGATAAAGCTAAACAGGATATAAGATCATTTGAAGCAAAATCCCTGAAAATCATAAAATATTCAGGAACCTTGGACAGTTTAAGCATATCCTTGGTCATATAAATCGCTTTATAATTGATTGTACTTAGAGTAGTATCACCAAAAATAAAAAACCGGCTGGCTATCGGATCTCCAACAATAATACTATCGCCCTTTGGGATAGGAGCAGTGGTGTAGTAGGGGAATAAAAAGTTGTTGGATGCGCTGCGAATCATTATCGTTGTATCGGCAGGAATAGCCTTTTGCTCAGCATGAAATTTAACGCTATCACGGGTTATACCAAAAACCTTGCCCTGATTGAATGTCTCCCACAAACGCATCGGCATACGGGTGGAAGAAACTGCGTTAACGCCCTTTTGAAAGAAAGTGTTTACATAATTGATGTCTGTTAAATCCTGACGGCGTATTCTCAAGGTTCCTACCTTGGTATAAACTGCAACGCGTGAGTCAACGCTCGACCATTCACAAGTACCGCCATCTCCGCAATAATTGGAGGGTTGAGGCTGTGAATTTGGCCCCAGCGCACTGGCATCCTGACGCCATACCTGGTAACCGTCATTTGGGAAACTGGTTTGGGAAGGAGCAAAGAACCCCATGGCAAGGGTGCCGATTCTTTTACCACCACCCATCACATAGCCTTTTTGAGCTGAAAAAGCAAGGGTATTAAACTGGCTGGTTTGCAAATTTTTATTACTTGTCTGAAAGGTGAGGTCAGTTTGACCAATCGTAGCAAGACTAATTCCGCCATCAGATGCTATAACAAATTGCTCGGCATGGTTAGGGCGAAAAATATAACAGTGATGATACAGAGGTACCAGATAAGGACTAAGAGCGCCATGACTCCCAAAACTAACCTGCTCCCAATTGTAGTAGCCGGTTGATTGAACACGTTGACCAAACCACATATTCAAACCTCCCAGATAAACCTTGGTCGGGTCAGTTGGCGACACTGCCAGTGTATTAGAATAGCAACCAAAACCAGTGCCAAATGGTTCAAAAGTAGGATTATTTGGAAACACGATTGACCAGGTTGCTCCTTTATCCGATGAAGTGTAGATATTAAGTAACTTACCGGCAGGATCAGCAATACTTGCATACATCACATTAATATCTGACGGAGCGATGGCAAAAACCATCCAGCCTATTCCTCCTTTGGGGAGTGCATTGTTGTTTCCGGTTGTCAGGGTCACTTTGGAATTCAGATCACCTAATGGAGCCAGATACGCAGAATCTCCAACTGCCATGAGCACTGTGCCATCAGAACCAACTACTACATCCATGGCAAA
The DNA here is from genome assembly GCA_037139855.1 of Bacteroidota bacterium. Lineage (GTDB taxonomy): Bacteria > Bacteroidota > Bacteroidia > Bacteroidales > FEN-979 > CAIVAT01. Next base: position 20,504 of record JBAXFM010000011.1, on the reverse strand, counting down.
TCCGGATAAAGCTTTCACCCAAATGTCTCCATTGTCACTGTAATACAAACCGCCACTGGTTGCCGCAAAAATACGGCCGGTTTGCTGATTAATAGCTAATTTGGTAACTCCGTAAAAATCAGGATTACCCAGGGTGCCCGGTATCGGTGCGAAAGCGCCATTTGCGGTTGACCTGTAAATTCCAGTGCCATTGTAATCGGTTAATTTGCAGGTTGTGACGCCGGTTGCTGCATAAATAGTGCCGTTTGATGACTGTACGATGGAAGCAACCTTAGGTACAAGATTATCTGACACCTGCATCTGCACCCAGGTAAGGCCAAGATCTGTTGACTTCCAGATGCCTCCATTGGCCGATCCGGCAATCATTGTCATTCCATTAGGATCAGTATTATCGAAAATTGCACTCCACGACTGTCCTGGGAAATTGCCTGGTCCAACGCTTATCCAATTGAGATTCATCGCTGAGGTAGATTTATACCGAAGCGCTTCAGCTTGCTGACGGGCTGTAACTACATCCTGAGGACTGACCACACCAGAATGCTGGTTGGCACGGATGCTTTCCCACCATGACCCTTCAATTTTCCGGAGATCCGGATTTCCGGGTTGGCCAGCCAAAGACAACACAGAAAATACCACCAGGGATAGGCCCAGGAAAGTTGTAATCAGGCTAAATGGTAAAAATCTATTTTTCATATCACTCTTTTTAGTTTAACTTATATGTTTCTGGAATTTATTTTTTTCTAAACGTGCGATAATCAATGGATAGACTATATAGAAGCATCATTGCTTTTTATCGAACAAATATAAAGCAAAAAAAGTATCCTGCAAAATTATTTTACCTGCAGGATAATTTCTTCTGTAAAAGAGGGGAAATGATCGCTAAACGGAAATTATTATCAGATCTTTTCGAGCGCGCTTATAGGGAGCCAGCCAACACTTCCATTTGCTATCCGGATTTCATACCACCCGCTTATGTTATCCATCAGCTTAACTTTGGCGCCTTCGTGTAACACAAAAAGATCAGTACTTTTTTCATCTGGCGAACTCTTAACTGTTATGGTTGGGGCAAAAACAATGGCTTCACTGTTTGATTCTGTGAAATGATAACCACTCCAGGCAAATGCCAGGCTGATCATGAAAAGAAAAAACATACCCAGTGCAAACCAAAAACCGAATTTTCGCAGAATCAAAACCCGGGAGGCAAGATAAAGTACAAGGCCTAGCAACCCCGCAATAAAAAAACACACACCCATTGTCGCCCAGGTATCGTTTGAAAACAACTGCACCAGACTATTAAACCATCGCTTATAGAACAAATCGGGCAATGGTTCAATTTTGTCGGAAATTTTAGTATTGGCAACATTGAGATTGAAGGTAACGTCTTCGTTGCCCGGATCAAGTCGCTTTGCACGTTCATACCAAAGAATAGCCCTGGCATAATCATTCAATTTAAAATACGTATTACCCAGGTTATAAAAAAGTTCCGGAGAAACATAACCAGATTCAACAACTTTTTGATATGTTTCGGCAGCTACACTGAATGAACCTGCTGAATAGGCTTTGTTTGCCTTAGCAACGTTCACCTGCTGAACTGATGAAAACGCCGTAATCACGGCAAACATGAGTACAATTGACATGCTGAAAGATTTAACATGCATCATCTTAACTCCCTCTCCATTTTTGCTATTATTTCGAGCGCCTCCTGATAAATCCTATCCATATTGACGGTCTTTTCTCCAGGCGCAAAGCGTGAAAATTCTGTATTATTCAATGTTTCGATAAATTGAGAGATAATGTCTTCTTTCACATTTTTCCGGATAAGCGCTTCATGTACTGAGTCAATACTGAGTTCGGAAAGGGGAATACTGAATTTGTCGCTCAGATAACCCCAAAGCGCCTGGGAAATTGCAATATAAAAATTCTCCTGTTTTCCGGATTTTTGAAATTCCTCCGCCTTTTGCAATCTTTTGCGGGCAATCTTTGTTGCCTTGAGGTTTTTCATAAGCACAGTGTCGCTGCGTCGTGCCGCCAGTTTGCGCCATAAAAACAGAAATATCAGGAATAGAAATAACGGAATAACAAGGAGCATCCAAAATCCTAAAGATAAAAAGAAACGGTAACCTGCCGGCGACAGGTTCAGAATGTTCTCCCGAATGTGTCTGATATCACTGCCTATGTACTTTATCTCTTCTTTATTCGCACCTGAATAGGTCATGATAGCTCCCGATTCGCCACTTCCTTTTTCCACATCAAGCGTGAACTCAGGGCTGTTAAGTGAAATATAACGCTTTTTATCCAGATCAAAATAGCTGAATGTGATCGGTTTGATACTGAATTTACCTGGTTTACGGGGAATCAAAAGATACTCAAATATCTGATTTCCTGATATTCCTGCAGTTGTTGTTTGTATATCACTGGTAATTTTCGGATCATAACTTTCAAAATCAGGTGGGAAAGCAATATTCATTTTATCAATAAGCTGAATATTACCTTTACCGCTTACCGTACACTTTAAAGTGACGGCCTCATTGGTTTTCAACCGGGTTTTATCAACCTCTGAATGAAAAGTGAAATTTCCCACAGCTCCGCTAAAGTCGGCTGGTTTACCCGCCTCAGGAAGTGGCTGAACCGTAATGGTTATCGGGTTTGATTTAAGATTTTTTTCAACGTTGGCCACCCCTGAGTTGAAAAAAGAATCATTAAAAAAATCATCAAAAAAAGGATCTCCGGTTTTGGTCTTTGATTGCCGTTTAACTTGAGCAACGCATGCCAGTTCAAGAGGATCAATCACCAATCGGCCACTTTTCAATGGAAATAATGCGATTTTTCTAATATCGGCAACGATATATTGCTCGCCATCAATAACCTGCGTGGTTTGTTGTAATTTATCATTTTCTTTCATCAGATTCTGAGACCAAAATCCTGAAAAGGAAGATAGTTTGCTAATGTTTATCTGAGCAATTGGAACCTTGGTGAAAATTTTGTACGTGATCACAATCCCCTCCCCCTGGAGAGGAGCTGAATTGGAAGCGAACGCCTTCACATACACCTCGGTACTGTTGTCACCTCCTGATACGGTCTGTGAGGCTCCTGACCTGCTCTGGTTTCCTGAACCTGGGCTTTGATTGCCTGTAGCGTTTGAATTTTTCACAACCTTAATGGAAATAGTATTCGAAGCAAGTTGTTTGCCATTCGCGGTTACACTTGCAGCAGGAATTTCAAATGTGCCTTCGCGTGATGCCTGGATCAAATAAGTAAAAGTATTTGATATAGACATGGTGGTGCTTCCATTTACAAACCGGATGTTGGAACTTTGGCTCGTGCTGGGCCCGCTTATTAAATTAAAACCCTGGATATTTGGTCCCCGGAAATTACTGCCCTGGGCATTGAGTGAATATACAAGCGTAAATGTTTCACCCACAACCACTGTTTGCTTGGCCTGGCCGGTTAACCTAACATCCTGTGCATACCCGGATGCTGTTGATACGATTAAAAATGTGATTATGGAATAAATGAATCTCTTTAACATACCTTCAAATCTTTACCAATCCTTTTCAATCCCAACCACCTGAACCTTTGCCTTCTGCTTTTTCACTTTCTGCATCGTCTTTTTTTCATCATTTTTTAATGCCTCCAACATGCGTTCGGCATCATCTTTACTGATCTTTTTCTGGTCCTGCGGTTGTTTTTGCTGATCATTCTTTTGATTCTGATCCTGATCCTTTTTATCCTTTTGATCTTTTTTATCGTCCTTCTTATCGTCCTTCTTATCCTTATTATCTTTATTCTGCTGTTGTTGCTGTTGTTGCTTCTTAAGCATCATTTTGGCATATTCCAGATTATATTTGGTGTCAACATTTTTGGGATTGTTCATCAGTGCGTTTTTATACGCAATAATACTTTTTTCATACTCCTTTGACTGCATGTAAGAATTCCCCAGATTATGAAATACTTTCGACTGCACTTCACGATCCGAATTCTTTTCTGCTAAGTTACTATAAATCTTAGTAGCTTCCTCAAAGTTGTTGTTCTTGTAAACTGCAGCGCCAAGGTTGAATTGCCCCTTGACCGATTCCTTATTGATCTCAAGCGCCTTTCGGTAATCCTTTTCCGCATCCTTATATTCACCGCTTTCGAATTTTCGATTTCCCTGGCGTAATAAAGCATTCTCTTTTTGCGAAAACGCATCAAAGTGAATCAGGCTTAGAAGGAATATAATTGTAATGTATTTCATTTCGAATCAAAGTCAAATGGTTTAAACCGCTTTATCCATTGGGTTTTGCGTTCAAAAACAAACAGGTCAATAATCAGCAGAAACAGCGCTAAAGCAACGAAATACTGAAAACGGTCTTCGTAATCGCTGAATTGCTTTTCTTCGATCTCAGACTTCTCAATTTTACCTATATCATCGAATATCTTGCTTAAACCTGTTTCAGTAGTGGTGGCTCTAACGTACATTCCTTTGCCAACACTTGCAATCCTTTGAAGGAGCGTTTCGTCCAGTTTGCTCATGATGGTCTGTCCATCATTGTCTTTTCTGTAACCAGTCTGTATATCGCCACTATAAACCGGGATTGGTGCACCTTCAGGCAATCCCATTCCAATGGTATATATAGCAATATTTTTTTTAACTGCAGCCTCCGCCTGTTCAAGTACATTGCCCTCATGGTCCTCGCCATCGGTAATCACAATAATGGCTTTATTGTGTTTTGATTCGCCAAAACTGTTGGCAGCCACTTCAATCGCCTCTGCAATTGCCGTACCCTGGGTTGGGACAATCCCAGTGTTGATGGATGAAATAAACATTTTGGCTGCTGCATAATCTGTGGTAATAGGCAATTGCGTGTATGCCTTTCCCGCAAAAACGATAATACCCAGCCGATCTCCTTCCAGATTGTCAATCAGGCGAATAATAGATAGTTTAGCCCGCTCCAGCCGGTTTGGTTTAATATCCTGAGCCATCATGGAATTGGAAACATCAAGGCATATCATCAGATCAATGCCTTTTCTTTTCACCTTTTCTAAACGTGAACCGGTTTGTGGATCTGCCAGGGCAATGACCATACAAATAATGGCTGCCATGATCAGGATGAATTTAAATATGGATTTCCCTGCCGAATATTCGGGTATAAGTTGCTTAATGACATTCCAATCTCCATATTTTGCCAGTGTCCTTTTCTTCCACAATAAAAAAAGAATCAGAAATCCGGTGAGTACTGGTACAATCGCAACCAGGTAAAAATAATATATGTGAGCGAAACGGAACAAGTTATAAGTGTTAAGTGTTAAGTGTTAAGTACCAATCGTCATTTGTCATTCGTCATTCGTCATTACGGTATGTTCTTCAAATACAGGTATCTTAAAAGCATTTCCAAACCAATTAAAATAAATGCAAGCAAAACAAGTGGCAGAAATTCCTCTTTCTTCTTTCTGAATTCAGTCACATCGATCTTGGATTTCTCCATTTTATCAATCTCCTGATAAATCGCACGAAGTTTGGCATTATTCGTGGCCCTGAAGTATCTTCCATCGGTTCCTTTTGCAATTTCCATCAGCAAAGGTTCATCAATTTCAACCTTCATCATTTGAGTTTGCATACCAAACGGAGTTTGCACCGGATAAGGCGCCTGCCCCATGCTGCCGATACCAATGGTATAAATACGTATCCCATAAAGTTTTGCAATTTCCGCAGCCGACCTGGGATCAAGTGAACCTGCGTTGCTAACACCATCTGTTAAAAGAATGATGACCTTGCTCACTGCTTTGCTCCCGCGAAGGCGGTTTACCGCTGTAGCCAATCCATCGCCCAGGGCAGTGCCATCGTCAATCATGCCGCTGTGAATATCCCGAAACAGGTTTTTCAACACAGCATGGTCAGTAGTAATCGGACATTGTGTGAATGTTTCCCCGCTAAAAATAACCAATCCGATCCGGTCATTGGGCCGCCCATCAATAAATTCAATAGCAAGGTCTTTGGCTGCTTCCAGTCGGTCGGGTCTGAAGTCCATGGCCAGCATCGATCCGCTAACATCAAGAGCAATAACCAGATCGATACCCTCCACACTGATGTCTTGCCTGCTCAGACTGGTCTGAGGTCTGGCTAGTGCAATGATGAGCAAAGCAATAGCCAGTAAACGCAACAAATTGATTCCATGATAAACATAAAATTTCAGGTTTCTCCCCACCTGTGCAAAACCTTCAGCAGTACTTATCTGCAAATCGGCAGTATATTTTTTCCTACGGTAAAAATACCAACCTGCAAGCATTGGAATAACCAGCAGCAGCAGAAGGAAGCCAGGATTGCCGAAAGTCAGTGATTTAAGCATTTTTAAGCGTGTGTTGTTTCATATATGAACTCTATCCCATCGTTGAGACTTTTTTCATTTTCGGTGGCCAATGGCAATGCTTTGGCAAATTTAACCATATCGGCCATAATCAGCAGACGACTCAATTTATCCAATGAAGGGGCAGAACATCCGGCATGATTAATCAGGCTCATGGTAATTTCTGCACTGGTTTGTTCTAGTGCAGGCAATTGGAACCGGTCTTCAATATATTTTCTAAGAATCTCCGTAAGTTCTGAATAGTACTCCTTCACTTTTCCAGCCTGCCAAAGCTTTTTAACCCTGAGTTTTTCAATTTCCTGCAGTGCTAGCTCATGAGGTTGTAAAACGACCTTGGGTTTTAACACGAATATCGGTTCCTTCTTACGCCGTTTTTTAAAATACCAGATTGCCAGAATAATCAGCAATACAACAGCAATAGCAGCAAGGATCCAGGGTAACATTTCGCGGAATGATAGCGGGACTTTCAATGGTCCGATAATCGGTTTGATTGCCTGCGTTGTATCAACCTTGACAGTATGAACCGCCAGCAGCATCATTGTTGTGGTGGAAACAATTCCGGCAGTATCCGGCAACATTCTGTATTTGAACGGAATTGATGGAATAGTATAAAAACCGGAATCATAACATGTAATGTTCAGTTGCTGGGAGAAGGTAACCGTTTTTTTATCAGTGGCGTACAATGTGTCAATCTTGCCACGACCGATCACCGTAATGGATCCCAGGATGGTATCAGGCATAAATGGCCAAAGTACCTGTGATTTTGCAGGACCGGTATATTTCAGTGTCAGCCCCACGTGATCACCAATAAGCATGGCGTTGGTATCGAGCTTTGCCGAAACAGTGACATCCTGTCCGAAGCTCGTGCTGAGCACAGAAAGGAATAGGAAAAATATGCAGATGTTTAAAAATTTCATCACTTGTCGGTTATCTTCTGGCTCCTCTTTTTCTGAACAATCCAAGAAGTGGCTTGATATAATCCTGATCTGTTGCTATTTTTGCTACATCAACCCCACTTCGTAAAAAGGTTTCGCCTATGTAATCATTGTGTGCTTTATACCAATTGTTATATTGCCTGCGAACTCTGCGGTCAGATGAATCGACCCAAATCTGCTTATTTGTTTCGGCATCTCGAGCCCGTATAAATCCCACATCGGGTAATTCAATTTCACGTTCATCAAAAATTCTTACAGCTATCAAATCATGTTTTTTATTTGCAATTTTGATCGCATCCTCAAATCCTCTGTCCATAAAATCACTAAGCAGAAAGGCAGTACACCGTTTTTTAATGGCATTCGTGAGGTAGCGCAACGGTTCTGTGAGGTTTGTTCCCTGCTGTTGTGGCCTGAATTCAATCAATTCACGAATAATTCTCAAAATGTGCGATGTCCCTTTCTTGGGTGGAATGAATTTTTCAACTGTTTTACTAAAAAAGATCACACCCACTTTGTCATTATTCTGAATGGCGCTGAATGCAAGCACAGCAGCAATTTCAGTAATAACATCCTGTTTCAAAGCCTTTTTTGTTCCAAATTGGTTTGAAGCGCTCACATCAATCAATAACATGACGGTAAGTTCACGTTCTTCATCAAATATTTTGATAAATGGATGGTTGAATCGAGCCGTAACATTCCAGTCAATATTGCGGATATCATCGCCATGCTGATATTCGCGCACCTCGGAGAAGGCCATTCCGCGTCCTTTGAACACAGAATGATATTGTCCGGAAAAAATTTGATTGCTCAAACCCCGGGTTTTAATCTCGATTTTACGAACCTTTTTAAAAAGCTCAGCCGAATCCATATTATTTTAAATAGTGAAATGGTAAAATAGTGAAATTGCAAAATAGCGACACTGTGCCATTAAGGTACTTCTACCGTATTAAGAATCTCACTGATAATGTCTTCTGATGTGATATTTTCAGCTTCTGCTTCATAGGTCAGGCCAATGCGATGACGCATAACATCATAAGCAACTGCACGGATATCTTCAGGAATTACATAACCACGTCGTTTGATGAATGCATAGGCCTTGGCGGCAAGTGCCAGATAGATGCTCGCGCGGGGGGAGCCGCCGTAGTTGATCAGACCTTCAAATTTCTTAAGCTTATAATCTGCAGGAAAACGACTGGCAAATACGATATCAGTGATATAGTTTTCGATCTTCTCGTCCAGGTACACCTGACGTGTAATGGCCCGCGCCCGCATAATGTCGGCGGTTGTTATGATCGGACTTGTATGAAATGTCTCATTGCCAATGTTCTGCCTGATAATCATCTTCTCTTCCTTTTTATCCGGATAGCCGATAACCACCTTTAACATGAAACGGTCAACCTGGGCTTCGGGCAACGGATAAGTTCCTTCCTGCTCGATCGGGTTTTCAGTTGCAAGTACCAGAAAAGGCTCAGGCAACATAAAAGTTTCGTCCCCGATAGTTACCTGACGCTCTTGCATGGCCTCGAGCAAAGCGCTTTGCACTTTGGCCGGGCTGCGATTGATTTCATCAGCCAGAATGAAGTTGGCAAAAATAGGTCCTTTACGAACCTTGAATTCCTCGTTTTTCTGACTGTAAATCAGTGTGCCAACCAGGTCGGCAGGAAGAAGATCGGGTGTAAACTGAATTCGGCTGAATTTTGCCTCAATACAGTTTGCCAGGGATTTTATCGCCAAAGTTTTAGCCAGACCCGGAACTCCTTCGAGCAGGATATGGCCATTGGCCAGCAACCCGATCATCAGGCGTTCAATCATTTGTTTTTGGCCAACAATCACCTTGTGCATTTCCATTGTCACCATATCAACAAACGCACTCTCCTTTTGTATCCGTTCGTTTAATTCTTTGATGTCGGTTTCAATCATATCTTTGTTTTTTTGAAGTTGCAAATTTATAAAATGAAAAAGTTACAAAGCCATCCTTGATGTTAATATTTGTTAACCATTTCGTTAAAAATTTGTTAATGAATTTTCACAGTACTTGTCTCATTCGTGATGATAGGATTCACCGCGCATAATGGTAAGCCCCCTGTAAAGCTGTTCTGTAAAAAAAAGCCGTACCATCTGGTGAGAGAACGTCATTCTGGACAAAGAAAGTATAAAAGATGCTTGCTTTTTAAATGAAGCGTCAAATCCAAAAGGGCCTCCAACTGTAAAAATCATATTTTTATTACCCGAAATAAATTGCTTGTTCAGAAATGCGGCAAACTCAGTTGAACTCATTTCCCTGCCATGTTCATCCAGCAAAATTAACACATCTCCCGGTGAAATCTGTTTACCCAGCATTACACATTCGCGGGCATTTTGCTCCGCAAGGGGCAGATTAGCCGCATTTTTCAACGCAGGAATCTCAATAATTTCAAAGGGAACATACCGTTTGATGCGTGTTTCGTATTCACGAATCCCTGTCCGAAGATATTCTTCTTCTGTTTTTCCGACAAGCAGCAGTTTGATCTTCATAATTTCTGCAAAGATGCAAAATTCCCAAACAAAATATCAAATTTATGACATTTACAATTTATAATGTACCTTTGTCCAAATGATTTTTCACTACATCACGACCAAATATGAAAAACATATATTTTAGGCTGATTTCCCTGACAATACCAGTCTTTTTCTGCATGGGATTAACCGCTTTTTCAGGGCCGGAGGAAACCTCCGCACAAGTCGCCGCTGCACTTCAGGCGGGTAATGCAGCAGATGTTGCGAAAAACTTCAATGCGATGGTCGATTTAACCCTTCCTGGTTATGACGACACTTATAGCAAAACTCAGGCAGGTCAGATACTCAAGGACTTCTTTACCCAAAATCCGGTCAAGAGTTTTAAAATCACGCGCCAGGGTTCTTCGCCTGATGGCTCACAATATACGATTGGAAGCCTTGAAGCAGGGAAAAAAGCATATAGGGTCTATTTCATTATTAAATCAGCCAACGGCCAAAACCTTGTTCAACAATTGCAGGTGCAGGAAAATTGATTTATGACAATTGATGATATTATTTTAAATGCCCTGTCGGAAGATATTGGAGACGGTGATCATACGACCCTCGCAACACTTACAGCCAACGTTGCAGGGAAAGCAAGACTTTTGATAAAAGACGATGGTATATTGTGTGGTGTAAACCTGGCAGAACGGATTTTTAAAATTGTGGATCCTGCCCTCCAGTTGAATATCTTTTTTCAGGATGGCGATGTTGTTAAAAAAGGTGATGTTGTTTTTAAGGTGAGCGGAAACAAAGCCTCCATCCTTCAATCGGAACGACTTGTGTTGAATTTCATGCAACGGCTCAGTGGCATTGCTACTGCAACAAACAGGGCTGTCAAATTAATTACCGGATTAAACACAAAAATATTAGATACACGAAAAACAACTCCTCTCCTGCGGAAACTTGAAAAATATGCTGTGAGAACCGGAGGTGGAGAAAACCATCGGATGGGGTTGTATGACATGGTGATGATTAAAGACAATCATGTTGACTATGCTGGAGGGATTGTTCAGGCCATCGACGCTGTTAAAGTTTACCTGCAAAACACTGGAAAACAACTCAAAATCGAAATTGAAGTCCGAAACTTTGATGAGTTGCAGCAGGTATTGGCTCATGGAAAAGTTGACCGGATTATGCTCGATAACTTTTCAGTGAAAAACATGCAAGAGGCTGTTCTACTGATCAACGGGCGCTTCGAAACTGAAGCCAGCGGTGGGATAACAGAGGAAACACTTCGGGCGTATGCCGAAACGGGGGTGGATTATATCTCGATGGGTTCACTTACTCATCATATAAAAAGTTTGGATATGAGTCTTAAGGCAGACCAAATTTAATTGATATGCCCCTTAAAAAACATCTTATTGATCGATTAATGGTGTTATCGCCTGTTGTATGGGTACTCGGTATTTCAAAACACATTACTTTGCCCGGTTTTGATGGAGTTCCGCTCTATGATGTTGCAGTTTTTTTTTTCCGGGGGTTAACACAAGGCTACATTACCTCAAGGGCAGCAGCCATTTCCTATTCGGTTTTCCTGGCTATTTTCCCCTTCCTGATTTTCCTTTTTGCCATTATACCCTTTATTCCTATTGATAACTTTCAACAATCATTATTGGGTATCATCCAGGATTTTATGCCCAGGATGGCCTTTGAATCGGTGAAAGAAACCATCATCGACATCATAACCCGCCCCCGGAGCAGTCTGTTAATTCTCAACCTTATATTAACACTCTATTTTTCAACCAATGGAATAAACAGTCTGATCGAAGCCTTCAACAATACTTACCATGACCATGAAAGCCGTTCAAGTTTCAAACAGTATATTGTTTCCATTTTCATCGTTCTCATCAACAGTTTATTATTGATCATGGCCATCGGTCTGATTACCTTTGGATCATCATTGCTTGCATGGATTTTACCTGATTCGATTCAGAACAGTCCTTTCACGATATTTCTTTTGGAAATGTTGCGCTGGCTGATCATTATTGGCTTGCTGCTGATGGCCATTTCTCTTATTTACTACCTCGCTCCTGCCAGACAGAAAACTTTTCGATTTTTCACGGCGGGGTCATTACTGGCTACTTTACTTATTGTAATTACCACACTCTTATTCAATTTCTATGTTGATCATTTCTCTAGTTACAATGCGTTGTATGGATCATTGGGTACATTAATGATCGTATTGGTTTGGATTTACATCAATGCCATAAGCTTGATCATCGGATTTGAACTCAACGCCAGCATTTTAACCGCAAGAAAAGGGCAAAATAATTCTAAAACCTGAGAAGCTTTTGGGCAAACGGGATCAATTCTTTTCGATATGCAAACCAGACAAGTACAACACTGATCAACAATTGTCCGGAATGAAAATAGATTTGGGTTGTTTTCGTGACGAAGAATTCTGAAACAAGAACGAATAGCATGAAGATAACTGGAAGATAGAATATTTTCCAACGATTGAAGTGAAAGTCGAAAACTTTCCTGCTTTCACGCCATAAGAAAAATGCCTGGATTGGTTTGACCATAAAATTCACCCAGACTGCACCCATCAGACCAAAATATTTGATCATAATCATTCCTGCAACAATCTCAAATATAGCACTATATGTAAATACAAGCGGAAGTGCTTTCGTTCGTTTAAAATAAAACAGCGGAGCCAGAAACATATAATACCACACCCTCGAAGCATTTCCAGCCGCAAGGATGGCCAAAAACCCAAATGCACGAAAGTATATTTCTTTTTTTATGACAATCGGTACTAACATAGGCACCAACAAAACAAAGGCTGGTATTAGAAGCAACATGAATGCGGTTAATCCGTTGTAATATCGGTTGGCTTCAACCGTACTTTCGCTGATGGCTTTTTCCTTCCAGATCACAAATACTTTCGGATTAATGGCATTTACCAGTCCGATCAGCAGCAATTCAATTCCAATTGCCAATTTAACGCCAAAATCATAGATCCCAACAAGCGCCGGATCTGTCATGAACCGCAAAATTATGAAACGGTCAATGTAATTGACCACCCATGTAAGGAAGCCATAAATCAAAATCGGATAGGCAAAAACAAAAATGGGTTTAATGAAATTAACATTCCCTTTAAACCCATATTCTTTAATCAACAAACCAACAGAAACTGCTGCTATGATCGCAATGGCCACAAATCTACCTATAACTGGGCCATAAAGAGTGAACGGATAAGCCCATAAGATAGCCAACGAAATTCCTATGGTAAGAACGAAATTGCTGATATTGAGAAAAAAGAACCTCATTGGCCGCTGCTGATAAACTAAAAGGGTAGAATAGGTTTTGAATACACTATTCATAATTGCCGAAAAAATGGTATAAATGCCAAGCGGAATCAGCTCCAACACATTGTTCTCACTAAAAATCAAATTGAATAAATGAAATCCTCCGAAAAAGAAAACAACAAATGTCAGCGTTCCGATAACAATCAATCCGATCAGAACCGTACCTATAAATTCACTCAGTCGTTTTTGATCATCCCTGTAATCAATATACATCAATGAAGCGACAGCATCCAATCCAAATGAAGAAAAAATCTGAATAAAATACATCAGACTAATATAGAGCACATTAACACCAAACTGAGCAGGTGTAAGGTAGCGCGTGAACCAGATTAACAGTAGAAAACCTGACGTGTAGGGTAAAGCACCAACAATGGTATAGATAATCGATGATTTAAAAAAATGCTTTGAGATCATGGATGCATCCTGTCGTTCTGAAGGTCAATTGTTTCCTGGTTCCTGAGAATATTTTCAATCAACTTGAACTTATTGGTGATAGAAACAAAATTTGAATCACTTACGAAAATAAAATTATTGATATAATATTCATTCATTTTCGATAAATTCTGATGAATGGCCGCTGAAAAATCAGAAAGCGGCTTAAAACGCTGATCTGCTTTATCAAAAAAGAAACCCTGATAATTATATTTGGTAATCAATGAAAACAGAACATCAATATTTGTTTCAGGATGATGTCGTTGTTCAATTTCAATCAATAGTAATGGCATGAATTTGCAAATAGTATTTTTCGCACCGTCAATGGCCGCAATTTCATGCCCTTCTATGTCAATTTTAATGAATGAAACTTCTTCAATGTTATGATCAGCAATAAAATCATCCAGGGTAATTTTCTTTACGCTGATTCGATCAGATTTTGTTTCTCCCTCTTCCGTATAATTGTGTAAGGTTCCACGGGTATCATAAATCCTTCCGTCGATGTATGGTATTTTAAAAATTCCTGTTTCGGATTTATCGGAAACAGCATAATCAAAAATCTCTAAATCAGGAAAATATTTCCTCAGCCTTTTGAATAATATCGGAATTGGTTCAAATCCGATAATTCTTTTATACTTTTTGGCTTTTTGAAATATATAAAGATAAACACCTGCATTTGACCCTATATCAATTAGGGTAGAACCTGGTTCCAGAAGCTCGTTAATGAAGAATAGTTCAGGTTCTGCATAGGATTTGAAATCTGCTGCAGCTTGATCTTGCTGGTTGAAGGCCCTGAAATCAAACTTCTTAAAGGTCTTGGGAAAATAAATTGCCAGGTAATTACGTATAAATCGACTAATATTAATTAATTGCTGTTTTTTTATCATTTTGGCAGCGATAGCGTTTTTATGGTTGAAACAAACTGGTTTGCTAATGTGGAGGCTGTGAATTTACTTTCGATAATTTTTTTGATTAAAGCAGTTTTCTCATCCACCAGGTGTTCTTGCGTAATGAACTTCAGCATAATATCCTTCAGCTCCCTGGGGTCACTGTATTGATCGAAATAATTTTTAAAAATCCCATCAAGGTTATAGCCGGCGGGAAGAATTGTAATCTTCGGGAATCGCAAAACATCCAACAAACTACCTGATATTTTTGTTTGTCCATAAATTTCGCCAAATATTTCGGTACTGTTTTTTAAATTAACAGGACTCAGAATCAGGTGAGTATTTGACATAACAGCATCAAACACATCTTGAGGAACAACCTCATCAAAGGATTCCAGTTTGAAATTGTCAGACCCAAGACTTTTTAATTTCTGTATAACTTCAGTGGCATATTTCCCAGCGGATTTCCCTAAAAGTGAAAGAATTACAGGTCGGTTTAACAAAGGCGTCAGCTGCCGGAAAGCTTCAATGACGGGCTCGTAATTCCTGCGTCGCTGATCAACACTGCCAATTATGGTAATCCTGAAAGATTGGTCAGGTGAAGGTCTGCTGAGATTCACAGGTTGATAGACTTTTAACGAAAGTGATGGCAAAACTTTATGGGGAGAAATCAATCCTTTGGATAAAACAAAACTGGTGATGCCATCATCAGGAAAAATAAAATAGTCAATTTTTTTTAAAAGTTTTGGCCGATAGTACCAAAATCCATTCCATACAATTTCACGTATAAAGTAAGAGAAGGCTTTCCAAAAATAAAAAGGTGTTGTATAAATGCGCAAATGATTCCAGGGGTCCAGCAATTTATATGCATTATGTGTTCTGGAAATCGTCGGGCGCTTAAAATCAGCTTTAACGTAAGCCCCAAATTCATTTGCTATCGTATTGATAAAGATACAGTCAGCAGAATTTATTTCCTCGATATGTTCTGAAAGAAATTTGGTTCTCGACATATTCTGACAGAAAAACCATTTATATTTCGTAACATAGGAATGGTGTTTGATTTTTTCAAAAATTACAGGTTTTATAAATATATTCAATTGATGCCCGGTATGCTCAAATATTCTACAGAATCCATCTACGGAATCAAAATGAAAATCAAGCTCAATAAAAGAAATTGTCATTTTCTATTTAAAAATATGCTGCGTTCAATATGTGTTTTTAAGGACTGCCAAATAATTGGTGGTTAAAAAAACCTCCAATTGCTCATTATAGTTTTCGATCGGGTATAAACCATTTTTCAATATTCGGTATATGTCATAATTTTTTGCCAATAGCAGGTAAATATCCTTGAAGAAATATTTTGCATCGACCGCACAAACGCCCATTTCAAATTGTAAATGAGCAATTCGTCTGTTCATCAGCATTTTTTCAGCTCCTTGTAAAAGATTGTATTCAAATCCTTCAACGTCAATTTTCAAAAAGTCGATCCTCTCTATTTTATTGTTCTGGCAAAATTGATCTAATGTTGTTATTACAACGGATTCAACTTTATCCAACACATACTTAGGCCCCCAATGGCTCATATCCCGTGGGAATAAGGATGCATGAGCCGTATTAACCTCATTGTTAAAAAGTGTCGTTTCTTCATTTGATTTGCCAAGACCAATGTTGACACAATGTGCATTTTCAAATGAACCCAAATTTGCTTTTAATTGTAAAAAAGTTGTTGGAGAAGGCTCAAAACAATATACAGAGCAATCAGGTTGACATCTCTCTAAAATATATCGGGAATACTTGCCGATATTGGCCCCAACATCAAATATGACCGATTTGTTTTCTTTTTCCAGCTTTCTCAATATATAATCTATCGCTACCTTCTCCCCACTTTCCTCATATTCACCTGAACGTCCGTAATTTTGTCCATAAAGTCCTATTAGCTGTAGCTTTTGAAAAAAACTTTGAAAAGCTTTTTTGCCAAGAAACGGATGTAAAATTAATAATACAATTTTTTTCATCTTTAAAATTTCAAGCCTTGTAAGTTAAAAAAGCAGGCAGACACGAAGCCGATTTGGTTTCAAATATTGCTGATTTTAAATGCCATGGTTTGCAAAATTAGAATATTTTTTGATTATTTGATCCTATGAACCACGCCTGATAACCAGGTGGAAAACCCAAACATCTTCTTCTCAGGCTACTCCCGAATCGATTTTCCCATCAAAAGTAAAAAACCATTTGGATTTAATGGATAAACCCCATAAATTTGTTAAATAATTATTCCTGGTTGCTTTCTGGTTACTTAACCAAGGTGTAAGGACAGTTTTATTGCAAATAGCATAATACGCTTTGTCGGGCACTCAGTGCTCTCTTGGATAAGCCAATCAGGAGTTAACACTGGTCCGGGTTTTTCGGAAACACAGTTGTAAAAGATTACTTTATTATGCCGGGCAGGATACCTGATCAAGTATTACCGAATATATAACTCATGAGAATTATAGGAATATTTGTTCTTTTATCTCTTTACACAACTGTTGCTTTTACTGCAGAGTTCTCTGAGGTACACGGAAGGTTGCAACTGAGAATGACAATTGATTCCCTTAATCAACTTGCTGAAACGTCGATAACTCACAACTTGGATCTCGCCAAATCTTACGCCATTGAATCTTTCACACTTTCAAGTCAGATAAAATACACTAATGGAAAGATAAATGCCTTGTCAGCGTTGGCAAAGTATTATTTGGTTAATGAAGATTATGTTAGTACACTCGGAACTTATTTTAAAATCATTGACCTGTATGATCAGGATCATGATATCAATAAATTAGTTTTACATTATACACTTATTGTAAATTTTTTCCTGCTGATCAAGGATTATGACCTTGCCAGAAAATATCTGGAAATTGCGTCCATGGTTTCACAAAAATCAGTGGATCCCATAACACGTGCTCAGGTTTTCCTCTTTTATGCTAAGTATTATCTTGCTAAAGGTGATTGTGATCTTGCCATTCGTAACTTATACCTCAGTTTGCCTGATTTTCAAAAAATACACGATCTGTACTATCAGGGTTCGGTTTATAAACTTCTTGGAGATGCTTTCAAAGAGAAAAAAATGTATTCCCATGCAGAATACACCTATCAATCAGCCATATCCTGTTTTGCCCGGAATGATAACCCTGCTGAAATAGCAGTAATCTATACGCGCATCGCTCATATCTACAATGTACTCAATAATAACAAGATAAGCCTTGAATACAATCTCAAGGCCATGCGAATCAGAGAGAAAAAAGGTCAACTTTTTTTTATTGCATCATCATACCTGAATGTAGGGGAAGCCTATTGGTTGCTGGGCAAAAAAGACTCAGCCAGGTATTACTTTCAGAATTCGCTGCGCTTGGCTGAATCTATCAGAAAAACTGATTTACTGGAAGCAATTTATTCACAACTTTCTGATTTTGCCAAAGCAGAAAACAGGTATGCTGATGCCATGAAGTACTACAAGGCATATATTGAATACCGAACCAAAATAAAGTTGGATCGCAACCGTTCGGAGATTTTAATACTTGAAGCCAACCGTAACATAAGAGCCAGTGAAGCACAAAACGAACTCCTGAACCAGGAAATGCTTATTCAGGGACTTGAGATTAGAAATAAGCAGGTTGAGATATTTTTATTCGAAGTTGCATTGATGATTCTGCTGTCTGTAATTCTGTTTGTTGATACCCTTGCGCGTAAAAACAGGAGACGGAAGAATGAGTTAAAAGAGTTAAATGCCCGCCTCACAAGTGAAATTAACATACGCATCGAAGCAGAAGGCAGGCTCAACAGGAGTGAAGAACTGCATCGTTTCCTGGCTGAAAACACAGTTGATGTTATTTCATTGATGGATGCCAGTTTGCATAGAATCTACATAAGCCCCTCCTGTGAGAAATTGTATGGATACAGTACCCAGGAAATTCTTCAAATGACAAGTCCGCTTGAATTGGTCGAGTCAGCTTATCATGTTACAGTAAATTTGCGCCTTATTGAAATGTTTCGTTTGAAAATTTCTACTCGTTACATTTATAAAGCATTGAGAAAAGATGGATCTACATTTTGGGCCGAGGCCAATATCAACCCTATCCTGGAGCCTGCCACAAAGGAGATAAAAAAACTTATTACTGTCGTCCGTGACATTTCTGAACGCAAGAATCATGAAGAGGAACTTTCAGAAAATTCCAGGCAAAAAGAATTTCTACTTCGAGAAATTCATAATCGGGTTAAAAATAATTTTGCCATTTTGATCAGCCTGATGAATATGCAACGAGACCAATCTGCCAATCCTGAATTAAGCAGTTCACTTTCCGATTTGCAATTGAGGGTTCGCACCATGTCATTGGTCCACGAACAACTCTACCAAACTCAAGAAATCAGTTCGATTCCATTCGACAATTACCTCCATCATCTCGCACAGATAATTTCAAGTTCCTTTAACAACAACCGGATTCGGTTGCAAACGGAAATATACCCCTGTTCGGTAGCAATTGCTATGGCCTTACCCCTGGGATTGATCATCAATGAACTAATTACGAATGCATACAAATATGCTTTCCCGGGAAATCTTACCGGTAATATTTGGATTAGACTTCTCCCTGAAAATGAAGATAAATTCTGTGTTTCGATTTGCGATGATGGCGTTGGACTGCCAGTTGATTTTACCATGAATTCAACCCAAAGCATGGGTTCCCAGATTGTAAATATTTTGGTGGAACAGATTGAAGCAAGTCTTGAGGTCACCAGCATCGGAGGCGCCTGTTTCCGGATTCTGTTTTCAACAACACAAGAAAAATAAATTATGAAAAATCAACAATATAAAATTGCCCTCATCGGGGCCGGAACAATCGGAACCTCCCTGGCCAATATACTTGCCGAAACTGGCCGGGAAAATATTCTTCTCCATTCGATCGAATCTCAGATCGTTGAAGAGATTAACCGGACCCAAATCAATTCCAAATATTTCCCAACATTGCATCTCAATCCCGGTTTGCACGCCACTACTGATAACAAATTGCTTGAATATGCGAAAATCATCTTTTTGGCCATCCCCTCTGTGGCAATGATTGATTACCTGAAAAAAATAGCTTCGCACATCCCGCCTGATGCCATTCTGATCAACCTGGCCAAAGGCTTCGGCAATGGGAACAGAACTATATTGGAATGTTTGAAGGATGAATTCCCTAACCCCGTTTGCACAATGAAAGGCCCTAGTTTTGCCCGTGAGATAATCAACCGGTTGCCAACAGGATTTACCTTGGGTTCTGAAAACCCTGATCATGTCTTGAAAATAAGGGAAATTTTCACAAACACCAATATCCACATCGATTATTCCGATGATACCCGTGGTGTTGAAATTCTCAGTATTTTGAAAAATATTTATGCAATTGCCCTGGGAATTGTTGATGCCCAGTTCAATTCACCAAACCTTCGGTTCCTTATTTTAACAAGGGCTTTCAAGGAAATGAGGAAAGTATTGGTGTTTGCCGGCGGTAAGATCGACACTTTATTCAATTACTGCGGATATGGAGACTTTACGCTTACAGCGCTCAACGACCTAAGCCGAAACAGAACACTCGGGCTTCTGATAGGCAAAGGTTTTTTTACCGAACATGTATCTCATGAACTTGTGTTGGAAGGAAAAACAGCAGTGGACGTTTTCTATGAGCTAATTGCAAAAACGATGAGTGTTGAAGTTAGTTTTCCTATTATTGCTGAACTTTATCACATTTTCCACTCCAAATACGATATCTCTCTGTTTGTGAATACGGTCCTCAATAATCCTGAATCATAATTTTTTTTTCATACCTTTGCATTGCTATAATTCATTCGGGGCTGACTGGTTTTGACAGCAGGGAAGTGGAATTGTAAGCATGCCGAGTGTTCGTGAGCCGACCTCGTAAAAAGTCAGCTTACACAGCCATTAACTGGCGACAATTATTCTTACAGACTTGCTGCTTAATTTTAGAAATTAGGCGCGTCTTGTCTCCCGGGAAACCCTTCTCAACGGTGTCTCGGATCAGGCATCGC
>JBAXFM010000010.1:0-35941 GCA_037139855.1 Bacteroidota bacterium | reverse complement strand
TATGCGAAACCCGCGGTTGGCATAACTAACGCTTTTCTTTGCAGCTTTGAACGAACAGTTCTAAAACAAAATGAATTTGAATCACACTTTAAAAAATTAACAAAATTAAAAAACAACTACTAAAAAAGCTTTCTGGTTTCATCGTTACAGCCTTGATGTTGTCTGTAAGTGCAAATGCACAGATTGTTTACACGGATGTGAACCCGGATACAACCATTGCAAACAGACTTTATTATTTGGATTTGAATAATGACGGGACAACCGATGACTCGATTACGCTTTTTATTTCACGTCCTTATCTCGGAGAATGCCGCGTAAGTAAGGTTTCAATTTTTGCTATAAACGGTAATGCTGTATCAAGTTCATCCTATCCTCTTGCAATGAATATCAATGACACCATCTCATCAGCACTTACATGGTCTGCTTACGGAGATTTGCGCTCTATACGGTCTGGTGATCCCACATCATGCCCCAATGATACTCTCGGATATTGGACTAACGCTATAGACTATTATCTGGGACTAAAATTAATTGTCGGAACCTATACCTATTATGGTTGGCTGCGAATGCAAATCACGGTAGATATACTTTCTGCATCAGGCATAATTAAAGATTATGCTTACAACTCCATTCCCAACCAACCCATCCTTGCCGGACAAACCAGTGTCACAGGGATAACGGAAAATATTTCTGCTTCTTCAATATCTCTTTACCCCAATCCCGCCACTAATTATCTTACCATTGAATTACCAAACGTAAAAGAGAAAGTTGAAGTAACCATCACAGATATTACCGGAAAAAAAATTTATACAACCAGTTCAGAAGAAACGCAAAAGATAGAAGTAAACACGCAAGATTTTAATGAGGGAATTTATTTTGTACAAATTCAAGCAGCAGATTTTCTAGGAACGAAAAAACTAGTCGTGAAAAAATAAAGTTATTGCGTAATTGAACGACACATCTTCGTACTAATAGTCGGTACCAAGTTAGACACTTAAATCTCTTCTTTGAATGCAAAATTTGAAGGAACTGGTTTGGAGATACCTAACTTGGATATCAAAGTTGAAAAAGCAATTGATTTCTCGCAAAATGTAAGTAAATACTGGCTATCTGGCAATCTTGACATCAAGCGAAGGATACAGAAATTAGTGTTTCCAGAGGTTTTGGTTTTGGACACTCAAAAAAGACTGTACCTGACTTCAAAAATCAATGCCCTTTTTTCGGAAAAACAAGCATTCATAAGGCTTTCAGAAGAGACAAAAAAGAATCCCCATCAAAAATGATGAGGATTCCGACTTTGTAGCGGGGACAGGATTCGAACCTATGACCTTTGGGTTATGAGCCCAACGAGCTACCACTGCTCCACCCCGCACTATATTTTTGTGTACCTTTGTACTTTCTTTCGCGATGCAAAGATAGGGTTTGTTTCGTTGTTATACAACATTCATAAAAAAAATATGTCACATAAAGCAGGATTTGTCTCCATCATAGGTTATCCAAACGTTGGGAAATCCACCCTCATGAATGCCTTACTTGGTGAACGCCTGTCAATTATCACTCCAAAGGCTCAAACAACCCGACACCGTATTATGGGAATTTTCAGCGGTGATGATTATCAGATTGTCTATTCCGACACCCCGGGCGTGATTACTCCACATTATAAATTGCACCGTGCCATGATGTCGGCGGTATTTTCTGCCCTCGATGATGCGGATGTGATTCTGCTGGTTACCGAACCTGGCAATGAGTTCAAACAGGAAGATATCTTGCGGAAACTCCAGGAAACGACCTCACCTGTAATTGTTGTCATTAATAAAATTGACCTTGGCAACATGGAAGTGCTGGAAACCGAGACGGCCAAATGGATGAAACTCATGGAAAAGGCAACCGTACTGCCTGTTTCAGCGCTGCACAATCTCAATCTCGACCAGGTTTTTAAAGCCATCCTTCACCATCTGCCCGAATCACCCGCCTTTTATCCTAAAGATGAACTAACCGACCGTAGTCAGCGTTTTTTTGTCTCCGAGATCATCCGGGAAAAGATTCTCCTCAACTTTTCACAGGAAGTACCCTATTCGACTGAAGTCGCGGTTGAATCCTTCAAGGAAGAAGACCACCTTACGCGGATTACCGCAACCATCTACGTTGCCAGGGAAACTCAGAAAGGAATTTTACTCGGCCATCAGGGATCCGCCATTAAAAAACTTGGAACTGATGCCAGACGGGATATAGAAGCATTCCTGGATAAACATATTTTTCTTGAATTGCGCGTAAAAGTCGCAAAAGACTGGCGTGAAGATGATCGGGCATTAAAAAGATTCGGATACTCGGTTGAGTAGAATGCAAACAATGCAAACAATGCAAACAATGCAGACAATGCAGCAAAAAACTATCAGCATTTGTCCCAAATCATCTTCAAATCATCACATTAGCACATCATCACATCAGCACATCAGCACATCAGCACATTAGCACATCAGCACATTAGCACATTAATTATGACAAACATCATCGCAATCGTTGGCCGCCCGAATGTTGGAAAATCCACATTATTCAATCGCTTATGCGGAGGGCGTGATGCCATCGTTGATCCAACCAGCGGGGTTACGCGTGACCGGCATTACGGACATGGCGACTGGAACGGGAAATACTATTCAGTCATTGATACCGGAGGATATGTTCATCAATCGGGAGATATCTTTGAAGATGAGATCAAAAAGCAGGTAAAACTGGCCATTGATGAATCGGATGTGATCCTTTTCATGGTCGATGCAAAGGAGGGTTTGACTTCCATGGATGAGGATGTTGCAAAAATGTTGCGCAGGTCGAAGAAACGTGTTCTTCTGGTGGCCAATAAAGTGGATAGTTATAAGATGATCGACGACATTCATGAATTTCACAGCTTCGGGTTGGGAGAGATTTACTCGATAGCCTCTACCAGCGGAAGCGGAACAGGTGATCTGATGGATGAAGTGGTAAAAGGTTTTGAAGAGGTTGAAACCAATGTAGATAATCAGTCTCCACTGGATAGCCTGCCCAAAATTGCCATTGTTGGACGTCCGAATGCAGGGAAGTCTTCACTGGTCAATATGCTCCTCGGAATTGACCGGAATATTGTTACACCCATCCCCGGAACCACCAGAGATTCAATACATACGCACTACCAGTATTTCGGATTGGATTTCAACCTGATCGATACTGCCGGAATCAGAAAGAAGGCCAAGGTAACCGAAAATATTGAATTTTATTCTGTGATGCGGGCCATCCGTTCCATCGAAAGCAGCGATGTTTGCATCTTAATGGTGGATGCGGAGCGGGGATTTGAGGCCCAGGACTTGAACATCTTTTCGCTCATTGAAAAAAACCACAAAGGGGTGGTCATCCTGGTGAACAAATGGGACCTGGTTGAAAAGGAGACAAATACGCATAAATATTTTGAAGAGACGATCCTGGATCAGATCAAACCTTTTAGTGATGTTCCTGTAATTTTCACCTCTGTGGTTACCAAACAGCGTATTTTTAAATCCGTTGAAACAGCTATCCAGGTATTTAAAAACCGTTCAAAGAAAATCGGGACCTCCGCCTTGAATGATTTTATATTACCCATCATTGAGGCCATGCCCCCTCCGGTGACCAAAGGGAAATATGTCAGGATTAAATATGCCATGCAGTTGCCAACAGTTTTTCCTTCGTTTGCTTTTTTTTGCAACCACCCTCAATACTTAAAAGAGCCTTATAAGCGTTTTATTGAGAACAAGCTTCGGGAAAAATTCGATTTCAACGGGGTACCGATTGAAATTTATTTCCGGCAAAAATAAATCAATGGAAGGCGGCATCCGCATCGATAAATGGCTTTGGGCAGTACGGATTTTCAAAACACGCAGTCTTGCCTCAGAGGCTTGCCGGTCGGGAAAAGTAAAAATTCTCGATCAGGCGGTAAAACCCTCACGCGATGTAAAAACCGGTGAAATTATTTCCATCTCTCTTGCTCCGATTATTAAAACCATAAAAGTTGTTGCGCCCATCGGGAACCGGGTTTCCGCAAAACTTGTGGCTGGCTTTATGGAGGACCTCACTCCTGAAGCAGAATATCAAAAGCTCAGGCAGGCAAACGACCGGGATTTTGAATTCCGTGAAAGGGGAACAGGGCGCCCGACAAAGCGTGAACGCCGGGAAATTGAATTTCTCAAGCTATATCTCGACGAATGATCAGCGATCGCATACCCGGATTGGATGAACTGGCTTTTGAAGGGAGAAATAAGGCTTATGGCGCTTATTATCTCAGGAAACGTTACATCCGATATTTATTGATCTCGCTTTTTTCCGGCTTGTTTATTACGATTCTTGCTGTATTTATAGCCTGGTTTTATTACTATTTTGAACCTGTGCCTTTGATGGAAGGCGACGTGATGTACGAAATGGATTACTACAACATGAGCCCGCCGCCTGATGAAGATGCAAGTAAACTTGCACAATCCTTTGCGAAGCCCGAAAGAGAAATGGAACAGGCTCCGGTTGTGACCGATTCTATCAAGCCAGACGAAAAAAAGCCTGTCACAGAACAACCGGTTGAAAAACCAGATGCGTTACAGGCAAATACTGATTCGGCCGCAAAAGCAGGTGGTTCCGGTCTTGGAAAAGGAGTAGGGGATGATGTGGGACTTGCTTCTTCTGTAGATGTGAACCCCAGATTTCCGGGGGGGGATGAAGCGAGATTATTTTATCTCCGCCGGCAGGTGAGGTATCCGGAGGCTGCATTGAAGGCTGCTTTGCAGGGGGTAGTGATGGTTTTATTTGTTGTTGAAATTGACGGAACGCTCTCCCATGTTGAGGTGCCTGCCCGCCTTGGCGGAGGATGTGATGAAGAGGCGATCAGGGTAACCAAAGAAATGCCCCGGTGGGAACCCGGAAAACGAAAAGGACTTGCGGTGCGGGTAATGGTACGCATGCCCATTGTTTTCAAAATTCCTGGCAAAGCAGCAGTCAGGAAATAAAAAAGGGGCAAAAGCCCCTCATTTATAATAAAACCTAATGGTTAAGTCCGGTTACTTCTTTTCAGGAGTGGTTGGTGCAGGGGCTGGTTTCTTGCCTTCTTTTGAGCAGCAGCTTGAACCTTTTTTAGCTTCGCCGCAGGCAGCTTTGGTTTTAGCATCGCAACCTGATTTTGTATCCTTTGAACATTCTTTTTTATCTGCAGGCTTTGCAGCTTTATCCTTAGCTTGTGGGGTCTGTGCGAAGGTTAAACCGGCAAACAGAACAACTGCGGAAAATAACAAAACGACTTTTTTCATGGTATTTGGGTTTGGTTAGATGATTAACTTATTTAGAATGGTACAAAATTACACATAGTTTATAACATACACAACATCCAAGTGTTAATTTTTTGTTAATTGGAGGCAGCATCATATTCAATGAGCGTTTTCTGAACCATTTCCTTCAACGTTCTTTTGTCAAAAGGCTTGGCAATGTGATTAGTACACCCGGCTGCATAAAGCTGTTCCATATCTTCAGTCATGGTATACCCTGTTACAGCGATGATAGGTGTATGTTCATAACCCGGTATACGCCGGATTTCCCGGGTTGCCTCAATCCCATTCATTCCATAGCCAAGGTTGATGTCGATAAGGATGGCTTTATATTGTTTAGCACATGCCATCTCAATGGCAGTTGCTGCATCAAGTGCATACTCAACCACGCAGGTGTTTCTGAGGAAAAGAATCGTAAGTTCTTTATTTACCACATTATCCTCAACGAGTAAAACGGTTGGTAAATTTTCCGGTGATGCAGTGATTTTTGGTACTGGATCTATTTTGGCAGGAATGGGTTTGGGGGCTGTCAGTGTTGCTTCGCCTGGTTTTTGCGGTAACCAGATTGAAAAGCTGGAACCTTGTTCAGGTTCACTCTCAATGGTAATCCTGCCGCCAAGTAAATCAATTATTTTTTTACTGATGGTGAGACCAATTCCACTGCCCTGGTACTTTCGTCCGAACCCTTCACTCACCTGACGGAATTCCTGAAATATCAAATCATAATACGTTTTATCAATCCCGATTCCCGTATCTGTTATTTTAACCACCACTCCATCCGTACCTGATTCTGCAGCATTGTAAGTTTCAATGGTGATCCCTCCGTTGTGGGTGAATTTTATCGCGTTGTCAAGGATTTGCTGTAGCAATTGCCTGAACAGGTGATCATCGGTGTTAATTGGGGATGATCTCATTCTGGCGACATGGATGTAAATATTTTTTTCCTGGGCCATTGATTTCATCGATTGAACAACCGAGGCAATCGTGGGTTCAAGCAGGATCGTTTGTCTTGATACTTTGATTTTTCCGGCTTCAAGTTGCGACAAGGTAATAATCGAATTCAGGGTTGACATTAGCCTTTTACCGGAATTGAAAATGTTATCAACCATGCTTTCATATTCACTTTTATGCAAAACTTCCTTTAAAATTTCCGCAAAACCCAGGATGCCATTCAATGGCGTTCGGAGTTCGTGACTCATATTAGCAAGAATCGATGATTTCAACCGGTCAGATTCTTCTGCCTTTTCCTTAGCTACAATTAATTCCCGTTCATGCAGCTTACGCAGTGTTACATCGCGATCGGCCCCCCGGTATCCCTTATACTCGCCCTGTTCACTAAACACCGCAATGCCGGAGGTTTCCAGGAAAACAACGTGGCCGTCCTTGTGTTTTGCACGGTTGATGATCGCATTCAGGGGTTTATACTGATGAACCAGCCCGCGGACACCCTCCTGAACTTTTGCGACATCTTCGGGGAGCAGAAAATCAAACGGGGACCTGTTGATCACTTCTTCAGGAAGATAGCCCAGAATATCGAAAATTTTTGGAGAAACAAAGGAATATTTCCATTGCGGATCGATTTCCCATATCCAATCATTTGTAAGATCAACAATTTCATGAAGACGTTGTTCACTTTCACGAACCTTGGTCTCGGCAAGTTTACGTTGGGTAATGTCTCTGAAAATGCCAAATGTGCTGATAAAATTTCGATCTGCATCATATTGAGGGGTGGCCGTCACGATAATCCATCGCCGATCTCCGTCTGGTCTGATTATTTCAAGCTCATACCTGCTCTTTTGTCCATCCTTGCGAATGGCTGTCTGAACCTTTATTTCTTCGATTGCCTGAGGGTTAAGAAAGGAATTCAGATTTGTTCCGACCAGCTTATCAGCAGATAATCCAAATAATTCACAAGCTGCCGGGTTGGCAAAAATAAAATACTCTTCCGTATCAACTATCCCAAGGCCTTCACCTGTGTTTTCAACCAAATCGTGGTAACTGGCATCACTGGCAATCAACGCTTTTTCCTTTGCCTTCAACTCGCCGAGATCACGGGCAATGATCATGTAATGAGGTTCACCGGAGGTATTTATTTCCTTGATGCTTACCCTGACTGGTATTTCATGACCATCATGATGTTTCCAACAGGTTTCCTGCATGAAAGGCAAGGTAACTTCAGGGTCAGCATGTTGACCGGGCAGGTTAAATACTGCAGGCACATCACACATGAAATCAAACACGCAAAGCCTCGTAAGTTCATCCTCCGGGTAACCCAGCATCGCAATGCATTCCCGATTGGCTTCGAGTACAAAACCTTCGGCAGACCTTACAACAAGGATGGCATCACTGTCCAATTCAAATAACGTTTGATATGCGGTAGCAATTCTCTGAAATGCACTTTCAGGGTTCTGAACCGAATCAAGCACTGTGGTTGGATAGCTTTTCATAATTGCCTTTTCTTGCATTGCAGGTAATGCTAAGTTTATTGCTTCCTATGGTTTATCACTGCTTTTTTGCTGAGCCAAAGATCAATATAAAATATGGAAAAACCTAATTTTCACTTATTGAAGTAAATTTGATCAAAAAAATAATTACTCCTTGTTCATTGTATCAATGATGATGGTAACCGGTCCGTCATTCACGAGGGTCACATTCATCATAGCGCCAAATTTTCCGGTAAACACTTTTTTGCCAAGTGAATGTTCAAGTTGCAGAATAAATTTGTCATACAACGGAACAGCGGTTTCAGGCCTTGCGGCACGGATGTAAGATGGTCGGTTTCCCTTTTTTGTACTGGCATGCAAAGTAAACTGACTGACAAGCAGAATGTCTCCATTCACTTGCCGGATTGAATGATTCATGATGCCATTATCATCATTGAAAATTCTTAAATTGATTATTTTTGAACACAACCACTCAATATCCTGGTCCGAGTCGCACTCCTCAATGCCAAGAAGAACCAGCAATCCCTGACCGATTTGACCGGTAATTTCAGATCCGATGGCAACTGATGCCTTTGAAACCCGTTGAATGACTGTTCGCATCTGTTCTGGTTACTGGTTGAATTTTCGTAGTGGCGATCAAAAGTATAAAAAAAGCCGGTATTCTTTACATTTTGCATTTTGCATTTTGCTAATTGACTTTTATCGTAGCTTTGCATCAAACCAACAGTAAATGACCAAGCTAAGCGTTAACATTAATAAAATTGCGACCCTGCGTAACGCGCGGGGTGGAGATCTTCCAAATGTAGTTAAGGCAGCCATCGATTGTGAACGATTTGGATCACAGGGAATTACGGTTCACCCCCGACCCGATGAACGACACATCAGGTTTAAAGATGTCCTGGATCTTAAACCAGTATTAACCACTGAGTTCAACATCGAAGGGTATCCTTCTCCCGAATTTATTGAACTGGTAATCAGGGTTCAGCCTGCCCAGGTGACCCTGGTACCTGACCCTCCCGGGGCTTTAACTTCAAATGCCGGCTGGGATACTTTAAAATATCAGTCATTTCTGCAAGAAGTAGTAGCTGAATTTAAAAGGAATAACATCCGCACTTCAGTTTTTATTGAACCAGATCCGGTTATGATCAGGCATGCCGTAAAAACCGGAACAGACCGGATTGAATTGTACACCGAATCGTATGCAAAGTTTTTCCATTCGGGACGCGAAGAAGCCATTAAACCATTTGTTGAAGCAGCAAATGCAGCAATTGAATGCGGGTTGGGCATCAATGCCGGCCATGATCTGAACCTTGATAATCTTAAATATTTTGCCGACCATATTCCCGGTTTACTGGAGGTTTCCATCGGACATGCATTGATTTGCGATGCACTTTACCTGGGTTTGGAAAACACCATTCAACTTTATTTACGGCAATTGATCAAATAGGATCGGGAACCAACGAACAAACAGAGATGAGAAAATTATTAGGATTATTAATTTTGAATTTACTTGTATTTTCTACCGGATTTACGGAAGAGAAGCCAGGCAGTTTGGAAAAAAAAGCGGCGGAGATTCACCGGGCGGTATTAACGATTGATTCGCATACGGATACGCCCCTGCAGATGAGTCAGAATGGCTTTAATATGGCTGTGAGACATGATGCCAGCAAAGACCATTCTAAGATCGATTTCCCCAGAATGAAGGAGGGCGGACTTGACGGGGTGTTTTTTGGGGTGTTTGTTTCTCAAGGGCCCCGAAATCCTGATGCTTATGAAAAGGTAAGATTGAAGGCCGTCATGCTCTTCGACACCATAGATGCAGTTGTTGGCCGAAACCACGATCTTGCAGAGTTGGCGGTTACGCCTTCGGATGCCATCAGGCTAAAGAAATGCAACAAACGTGCAGTGTTCATTGGAATTGAAAATGGATATGCCATCGGAAAAGATCTTTCTTTGATCAGCACCTATTATCTTCGTGGAGGCAGGTATATTACGCTTTGTCATACGAAGAATAACGATATCTGTGATTCATCAACCGACAGTGCCAAATATAAAGGACTTAGTCCCTTTGGGTATGAAGTGGTTCAGGAGATGAATCATGTTGGGATGATGGTGGATGTGTCACATATTTCCGATAAAGCCCTTATGGATGTTCTGGCTTTTACAAAGGCACCGGTGATCGCTTCACATTCATGTGCAAAAGCTTTGTGCAACAATCCGAGAAATCTGACGGATGATTTACTCCTGGCCATTGCAAAAAACGGAGGAGTCGTGCAGATGTGCATCCTGAGTGATTATGTAAAAACACCGGAGCCAAATCCTTCCCGCGATTCGGCCAGAAGCGCCGCACGTAAAAAGTTTCATGATTTCGACGGATTGAGCGAAGCTGATATGAAGGCTGCACGAAAAGAATGGTATGCCATCAACGATCAATATCCCCAGAAACTGGCCACGGTTTCCGATGTGGTTGATCATATTGACCATATTGTTAAAGTGGCCGGGATCAACCATGTAGGCATAGGAACCGATTTTGATGGCGGCGGTGGCGTAGATGGTTGTTTTGATGTAAGTGAAATGGCGAACATCACCCTTGAACTTGTTAAACGGGGCTATTCGAAAAATGATATCCGGAAAATCTGGGGCGGGAACCTCATGCGGGTAATGAAAAAAACCGATGATGTTGCCCGGAAATATAAGCTGAGTTGCAGATGTAACGGATAAAACCATTGAATGATATGGTTATAAAGGTGTTGGTCAGCCTGGCTCCCGTAATTCTTTTGCTGATCATGTTTTTGTACCTTGATTGCTTTAAACTGGTCCAAAAATCATTGATTATAACCTGCCTTGCATGGGGGTTGGTGAGTGCAGGAATCAGTTTCACGCTGAATACATGGCTGATGACCCATCTTGAAGCAGGTTTTGACTCCTATTCCGGTTTCATCGCACCTTTTGTTGAAGAGGCGCTTAAATGTAGCCTGTTATGGCTCCTGATCCAAAGAAATAAGGTAGGATTCATGATCGACGGGGCAATCTATGGATTTTCAATCGGTGCAGCTTTTTCTTTTGCAGAAAACATATTATATCTGTTTCAATATGCCGGTGAAAGCAGTAACCCCATGATTTGGGTTACCCGTGGGTTTGGAACAGCCCTTATGCATAGCGGAACGACAGCTATATTTGGTATTCTGTGTATGGGCGCACTAAACAGGCATTCAAACTTTTTCATCGCCACTGCATCCGGTTTGCTGGCGGCCATCGTCATTCACGGGGTATTTAACCAGTTCCTGGTCTCTCCATTGATTTCAACGGTTATAATTATGCTGGTGGTTCCGGTTTCAATCGTAATTATTTTTAATTCAAATGCGAATTCGATCCAAAAATGGCTCGATCTGGAGTTTGATTCTGAGATTAGTATGCTCATGATGATCAGAAAGGGACAATTTTCGCAGACCAAAACGGGCAATTATCTTATTTCGATGAAAACTCATTTTCCGGGGGAGGTAGTGCTCGACATGTATTGTTTTATCAGCTTGTTTATAGCGCTTTCCATAAAGGCAAAAAGCGTAATGATGTTGAAGCAGAATGACTTTGTGATTCCCAGGGATCCCGAACTGCCGGTTAAACTACAGGAGTTGAAAGCCCTGGAAAAAAGGATTGGCCATAGCGGCTATCTTGCCATTTCCCCGGTATTGCGGATGAGCAGGAAAGATCTCTGGAAACTTTACATGCTGGAAAAAGGTTAATCCACAAAACTGAAAAATGGTCTTTCCAAATGAGATACGAGCCATAAGGGCTCTGCCGAAAAGCGATCTGCACAACCACTGCCTGCTTGGTGGAAAGCGGTCGGTCATTGAAAAGCATCTGGGTAAAAACATGTTGCCATTTAAAGCTACACAATCCGGAATAGCTGATCTGAACCGTTGGATAGGAAAGGAATTTCGTCCTTTTTTTGAGTTGCCCGACGCTTTTGAGAAAGGCGTGGAGGCTGCTTTTGTTCAGGCTAAATTTGACGGAGTGACCCGGTTGGAGATGAGCATTGATGTTTTATTCGGGACGATATTCAATGTTTCACCACAAAGGATGGTTGCTGCACTGAAATTCTATCATCAAACCATTGCTCCGGACATAGACTTCCTGCCGGAACTGGGATTTCCCCGGAACAAGTCATTGCGTAGCTTACTGCGCGGGTTTGAACCATTTCTTGATTTTAATTATTTCAAATCGATTGATCTTTACGATGACGAATCAGCCCAACCCATCGCAAACTTTAGAGAATTATACCGGTTTGCCAAAAGCCATGGGATGAAATGCAAAGCCCATGCAGGCGAATTTGGCTCAGCTGATTCGGTAAAGGAGGCAGTTGAAACGCTTGAACTGGATGCAGTTCAGCATGGCATTGGGGCAGTTGATTCGCCTGTGGTAATGAAATGGCTGGCCGATCATCAAATACCTCTGAATGTATGCCCGACCAGCAACATCAAATTAAATCGTGTAAGGTCTTATAAAACACATCCTGTGCGCATTCTTTTTGACCATGGTGTTAAAGTGACCATCAATACCGATGACGTACTGGTTTTTGGGGATGGAACTTCTGAACAATACATGAAACTGTTTAAATCGGGGGTGTTCACCCTGGAGGAACTGGAGGTGATACGGGGGAATGGTTTAAATTCTTAGGCACGGTCAGGTTTTTCGAAATTTCAATCGTTCAAAAAACTCTATGGTCTTTCGCAAGGTATCATGCAGCAGTGTTAAATATAGCACGAGAGTCATGAGCCAGATGACGCAAAAGTTAAACCAGAAGGTGTCGATTTTCCATGAACCGATTTTTTTAACCGGGGCATAAAAATGCGCATTCCCTAAATGCGATTCAGGTTCCATAAAAATGGGGTCCTTTTTTTGGATATGCTTGCCTTTACCCGTAATAATATTATTTTCAACTCCTTTGTTCGTGATCAGGTCGGCGAGGTTTTCGTTGTGATAAGTTTGTTTAAACAGATAAACCCCTTCATCCCCCAAACGGGCTCTGAGCTCTTGGTAAGCCTTGTCGCGACGGGCAGATACAGCGCTAAGCCGCGAAGAGTACACCCTGCTTAAAGAGTCGAGATACGACTTGGTTTTTTGAACGATTGAATCGCTCACCAGATTTTCTGTTAATGAATTAAAGTAGGGGAAGGAGGAAAAACCGGCATTTTTTTGCAATACAGGAATTTCGTGTTTCAGAATGGAGAGGTAATTGGCAGTTTTTTCAGGTTCAACATGTTTAAACAGATTTCGCTGTGATTCATCAAGCTCTGATTTCAGGGTTGGAATCACGTAGGCCGTGATATAAGAATAGTGTGATATTTCTTTGTCGAAAGGATAAAATACCTTTTCATATTCATTGTTGCTGAATTGCTCAACGGCCAGCGCTTCAAATGTCCAGCGGGAGGTCATCATGTTGCCTACCAGGGGCACATGTTCACGTGAGGCCATGGAAGGATTGAGATAATCGAACGGGACAATGGTGCCACTCAGCAGAAGTTGTGGCACCAGGATGAATGGTATCAGGATATAGATGGCCACCACGGAGTTAAGCCCGGATGAAATATTCAAACCAACAATGTTGGCGAAACAGGAGGTAGCGAAAAGGATTAACCAGTAGGAGAGGGTCATGCCGTGTATTCCTAAAATCAGGTTACCGGCCACCACATAAAGCAATGATTGTATAGCCGACAGGGCAAAAAGAAGAATAATCTTTGAGTTTAAATAGCTGAATCTGCTCAGATGGAGGAAAGCTTCCCGCTTCAGAATTCTACGGTCTTTGATGAGTTCTTCAGCGCTGACCATCATTCCAAGGAAAAGTGAAACAACAACACTCATAAAGAGGTAGGGTACCAGGTTTCGGTTATCGCTGAAAATATATTGATCGCCAAACTGATAGCGTGTCAGAAATGCCAGTAAGGCTGCCAGGAAAGGCGCTTCAAGCAGGTTGATGAGCATGTACTGCCGGTTGGTGATCTTGCACAGCATGTTGCGGAGGCTGAATATCCTGAATTGTTTGAACATGCCAGGGATTTCGAAAAAGCAACAGGGTAGTTCCAGTTTTTCAATCTTCGTTTGCAACCCCGGCTGGATATTTTTACGAAAATGCGCATACCACTCTTTGGGAGATATTTTGCGGTGGCTGGTCATTTTTCCATACTCATCAACGGTTTTTGCTTCCGTGATCTGCAATATCTGCTCAGGATTCACATATCCGCAACTGAGACATTCACTTTGCTCAGGGTTCACAAAGCTGCTGATGGTTTTAAAATAGGTCACGGCATCGATCGGATTTCCGTAATAGATCGGATAGCCTCCCTTGTCCATGATCAGCAGTTTGTCGAAAAGCTTGAAAATGTCGGATGATGGCTGATGGATATTGACGATAACCAGTTTGCCCTTAAGTGTTTGCTCCTTCAGCAGCAGCATCACCATTTCTGAATCCATCGACGAAAGTCCGGATGTGGGTTCGTCGGCAAAAAGAATGGAAGGCTCGCGGATCAGCTCCAGGGCTATGTTTAGTCGTTTTCGCTGTCCACCGCTGATGAACTTGTTGAGCGGGTCGCCAACTTTCAAATCTTTGCTGGTGTGAAGATCGATATCTGTTAGGGTCTTTGAAACTGCTTTTCTGATTTTCTCATCATCGAACCCGTTAAAACAGAGCCTGGCATTGTAATACAGATTTTGAAATACGGTAAGTTCTTCTATCAGCAAATCATCCTGTGGAACAAAACCAATACTGCCCCTTAGTTTCTCCGCGTCTTTATGGATGTCAAGTCCATTGATGAGAATCTCGCCCTCACTGAGTTCAATATTTCCGTTAAGCACATTGAGAAGGGTCGATTTGCCTACCCCGCTGCCTCCCATCACACCGATCAATTCGCCTGAGGTAGCCTGGAAACTGAATGGCTGGATACCGTTTGTACTGTTTTTAAAGTGAAATCCGATCTCCTTTGCAGAATATACAATATGTACCTTTTCCCGGGTAAAAAGAAACTGTGAGATCAGATCAGCATAATATACCGGGGTTATTTTCTGACTTTTAAGAATATATCCTTTGTCAAAAAGAAATGATTTATAGGGAAAAACCGTATGTCCGTTCAGGAAAAGTTCATCCGTTCCAAGGTAACGGCCAAGAAGTGTACTGATCGTGGGAATGTGCAGGATCATGATACTCCCGGCGAGTCTCTCCCTGGGAATGAATTTGCATTGCGGACCTGAATTCTGGTCCTCCGTTGAAATGATGAGCAAATTTTCGCTGTGCATGCGCAACTCATCGGGAGCAGTAACAAATTTAAGCGTTTCATGGAATTCGGATTCGCTTAAATTAAAGGAACTGCCAATCGTGCGGATATATTTTTCAGACAAACCTTCCACTTCAGGATGATCGTCCAGTTGGGATTTAAACCCTTCGTCAAGAAACTCAATGAACTTGATGAAGACAAGAATT
This sequence comes from Bacteroidota bacterium, assembly GCA_037139855.1. GTDB lineage: Bacteria > Bacteroidota > Bacteroidia > Bacteroidales > FEN-979 > CAIVAT01. The sequence continues at coordinate 20,717 of JBAXFM010000010.1, read as the reverse complement.
TTGTCCCTTTGGTGGAGCCCTTTGTTCGCTTTAACGCAAATGCCTGCGATTTTCTCATTTACATCAACCAGGGCCAACGTTTCCTCATCCGGTTGATGAAAAAACAGCAGTTCGTCAAACAATTTGAGATATTCATCTAACTCGCTGTTATTCAAATGCTGACTGAGATAAGATTCCAGGATTTTTCTGGAATTTTCCGATACATTTTTTTTGACAGAAGCAGCAATGATGGCAAAGAGCTGCACCAGCGCCATCAGGATGGGCTCAGACATGGGCAAGGGGGTTATACTTTATCAAAAGTACGAATTAATACAATAAAAAAACCGCACTTTTTTCAAATGCGGTTTTTTAGACACTGACAGGGTAATCGACCCTGTCAGTGTGTTTGAACGGGATGCTATTTAACAAAAGTTAAACGAACACTCTCGGTAAGATCACTTATTTCGGCAGTGGCCTGCTGAGGGAGTTTTTTACCGGATTCAATGCCGTAGTTGCCCCAGATGGGTTTTAGTTTTGCAATTTCATCGGTAATCGGTTTCATGTCTGCGTCAGCCTGATAAGCTTCGAGGATGGTTAACAATTTCATGTGGTTGTCTTTCTGACCTGCGATAACGGCCATGATTTTGGTATTATCCTTGGCAACCTCTCCAAGTGATGCAGCCAGGTACATGCCTTCGGCAAAGCCGCCTGTAGCAATAAGTACTGCGATTTTTGTGCGGTTATTGGTTGCCAGGAAGTTGTTGGTTTGATTGAAAATTTTGCCAATCAGGCCAATCAGAGAATCTTTGTTGTTGTTGAATTTCTTTACTTTTTCAAGCAATGATTGATCGTAAACCCCGGCGATTCCCAATTCGTCGGCCAATTTATTGGTACAAGCCAGAAATTTATTGGTTTCATCCGAACGGTTGTACGTTGCGGAATAACTCAGGTCGGCGCTGTAAACGCCAAGATTGAGCGACTTGCTCATTTCCGTAGTGTATTTTCCAACATTTGCCGGTGGGTTGGTAATATCGAAAATGAACCCGGCTTTGGCTTTTTCAAGCATGTTGGTTACTTCGAAAGGAGTCGGAAAAGAGTTCAGAAGGTTTTGTGATTCGGGACTGAGGGTCACCTCCTTTTTGATGGTGTCGGCGACCGCTGCATTGGCATTTTTATCATTTGTTGCTGCGTTGTTGCAACTTGAGGTGGCGATGACCAGGAAAAGGGCAACCATTGCAACGCCTGACTGGATTTTGGTAAGTGCTTTCATAAAGTCGTTTGAAAATTTGTCCGTATTATGGTTATTGATCTATGCGAAATTAATGGATTTTTTTCAATCAGGGCAATTTTTTTTTAAATTAATGCTCAATCACGACTTTGATGCTCTCAGGGTTGGCGGCACATTCAAACGCCTCCATGATATCGCGAAATCTGAAGGTTTGGGTGATGAGCGGAATCGGGTCTATAAGTCCCTGACTTAAAAGGTTTAACGCCGGTTTGAATGGGCCGCAGCGGGAACCGGTAATTTGAAATTCGTTGATAACGATCTGGTTCAGGTCGATTTTTTCAGGGTTTGCAATCGTGGTTTTAAGCACCAAACGCCCCCTTGGGTAAAGATGTGCCATGGCAGAGCCGATTCCTTCCGGTTTTCCGGTACAGTCAACGCAAACCTCAGCAAATTCTGATATTTTGAGTGAATCAAGCGGAAATGCGTTCAATCCCATCTCCTGTGCTTTTTTTACTTTTAATGGGTTGGGATCGAAAGTTTTGTAATCACATCCGTTTAACCGGAACACCTGCGATATGAGTAGCCCAAGTTTTCCGGCCCCGAAGATATATGCGTTTTGAGAAGGTTTTATCTGCAGTTGATCAAAAATCTCCACGGCGGCAGCCAGCGGTTCGGTAAACAAGGCTGCTTTAAGATTAAGAGTTTTTGGTATGACATGAAGATTTTCCTCAGGAAGAACAACAAAGTCGGCAAACACACCCGGATGATTGAAAATTCCGAGAACAGATCTGTTAGGGCAGTGCGTGGAGCGACCTGTGTAGCAAAGGTAACAATTGTGGCAGGGACAATTGATTTCTCCGACGACCAGCGCACCAGAGAGTTTCCTGTTAGGCGTAACAACCTCTCCGACAAATTCATGCCCTGGAATGCCCTGAAATCCCATATATCCCTGAAGAATCTCAAGGTCAGTATTGCATATGGCAGAATACAATATCCTGATCAGTACTTCATGCTCCCCTGGTTCGGGTGTGGAAACCTCTTTCAGTGATAACGATCCGTCGAAGAAAATGGCCTTCATATGATAAAATTTATTCAAAATTATAAAATTCAACTAACTTTACTTGGAATTTCTCAGACATCTTTTTCACTTGTGCTATGATTGGCAAATACCATCAATTAACTCATCTTACTCCAGGGCTTCCGATCATCTCGTTGTGTTTGCTGGTAATGCTTACAGCTTCCTGTTCAACCAAAAGTCATGAACGGAATGAACCTGCGGAAGTTAATACTGATAGCCCGACCGATTCAATGCGGGTCGGGTTGCGAAAAGTAAGAATGATTCCGTATTGGGTTACCTCAGCACAATTTGCAGGTTATTATGTGGGGATTGAAAAAGGAATATTCCGTAAATATGGAATTGATTTGGAGGTACTCCCGTTTGATCCATTCACCCCCACAAAGAAAGATATTGAGAATGGCCATGCCGATTTTTCTTTGTTATGGCTGGTGAACGCAATTGAACTCAGGTCGCAGGGAGTCGATATTGTAAACATCGCCCAGCTCTCATCCAGGTCATCGCTGATGTTGCTGGCAAAGAAAAGCAGCGGTATCAGGAAACTCAGTGACCTGAATGGTAAAAAGGCAGCGATATGGTCAGGGTTCGATCTGCAACCGAAGGCCCTCTTCTCCAAATATAACCTGGACGTAAAAATGATTCCAATTGGCAGCACCAATACACTTTTTCTGGTTGATGGTGCTGATGTGATCAGCGCCAACTGGTTTGATGAATACCATTCTATTATAAACAACGGATATGATTCAAACGAATTGGTGCCTTTTTTCTTTGCTGATTATGGGTTGAATTTCCTGGAGGATGGAATTTATTGCCTGTCTGAAAAAACACGGTCTGATCCGGGGTTGTGCAAAAATTTCGTGGAAGCAACCCTTGAAAGCTGGATATATGCTTTTGATCACCCGGAAGAGACCCTCGACATCGTCATCAGGACTACCAGAAAAGAGAATCGTCCGGTGAACCGGTCTCATCAGCAATGGATGCTCAGGAAGTACAGGGAACTTTATATTCCCAAAGGGAAAACGACCATCAATACCGACCTTTTATCAGCAGATTATAACAATGTGAGCGAAATCATGTTAAAAAGCAATCTGATCAGCAAAATAATTCCGTATGACAGTTTTTACATTCCTTTTTATTCAATGAAGCAGTTGAATAACCCAGTTCGAAAATAGATTCATTGAATGAGCGATAAGAACAATTACCGGAAAGGACTTGCCTTCAAGCTGATCATCTCGATCATGATCACCCTTGGGATTATTTTCGTCCTTCTTTTTTCTTATAATCTGAAGATTACCAGGGAAATAATTATTAAGAACCTCGAATCCAATGCTAAGAATTTAACAGGGGAAACTGTTGCCCGGATTGATAAAATTCTGAGCAGCATTCAGAAAATCCCCGACAATTTCGCTCCCATTGTAGAGCGCCATCTCGATTCGGAAAAAGACATGAAGGATCTTGTCGCCCTGATGGTGTCAGGTAACAAAGAAATTCTCGGCGCTTGTCTTGCGTTTGAACCCTATTCGCGGGATCCGAAGGAAAAGTATTTCTCCTATTATTACTACCGTAGCGGTGACTCCCTCGCTTTTATGAAACTGGGCAATGACAAATATGATTATTTTACCCTTGATTGGTATGAAATCCCAAAGGAACTTGGCAAACCTGTATGGAGCGAACCCTATTTTGATGAGGGAGGCGTTGAGCAGCTGGTTTCAACCTATTCGGTTCCATTGTACGACAGACGCAATGGCTTGAAAAAATTTGTCGGGATTCTAACCATTGATATGTCGCTCGATTGGTTTCAGAAAAATGTAAGTGCAATAAAGGTTTATGAAACAGGTTTCGGTTTCCTGATATCAAAGAATGGCGTAATTGTAAGCCATCCGGTGAAGGAGTTTATCATGAACGAAACAATTTTCAGCATTGCGGATGAGCGCGATTCACCTGACCTTCGGCAGATAGGCAGGAAAATGATTCGTGGCGAATCAGACTTCAAGGAAATATCATACAACAACGCACGAAACGGGAAACCAAGCTGGCTTGCCTACGCACCGGTAACCCTCAATGGCTGGGCTATCGGAGTCGTTTTTCCGGTTGATGAGTTTATGGCTGATGCAACCCACCTGAGTTGGGTAATCGGGATGCTGGCAGCAGGCGGTTTTGTGGTCCTGCTTATTCTGCTTATTCTCATTGCCCGGTCAATAACCAGTCCGCTGCGCCAGCTTACCCTGGCTTCAGAAAAATTCGCCCAGGGTGATTTTGATATGGAACTGCCCGTGATTCATTCGAAAGATGAGATTGGCCGTTTGAATACCTCCTTTATTTCAATGCAGAAACAACTCGCGCAAACCATTCGCGAACTCCGGGAGGCTTCAGAACAGTTGCAACGTTCGAATGAAAAACTGGAAGACTATAGCCGCACGCTGGAACAGAAAGTGGATGAACGCACGGTTGAATTAAGACAGAAACACAATGAACTTGATGCTGCTTTCCAGAAATTAAAGTCTGCCCAGGCTCAACTTGTGCAGTCGGAGAAAATGGCTTCACTGGGGCAACTTACTGCGGGTATAGCACATGAAATAAAAAACCCGTTAAATTTCGTCAACAATTTCTCAGAGCTCTCTGTTGAACTTGCGCAGGAACTGCTGGAAGAACTTGGCAAGCATTCCGGAAATATCCCACCAAAAGACATGGAGTACTTTACCGGGATCATCAGCGATTTGAAGAGCAACGTTCAAAAAATCAATGACCACGGAAAGCGTGCCGACAGCATCATTCGCGGCATGTTGCTCCACTCCAGGGGGAAATCAGGCGAGCGTCAGCCAACGGATCTCAATGCCATGCTTGCCGAATACGTCAACCTGGGATATCATGGGATGCGGGCCACTGACAATACCTTCAACATTAAAATGGAAAGCGATTATGATCCGCAACTGGGTATGGTTACCGTTGTACCTCAGGATATCAGCCGCGTCTTTCTGAACATGATCAACAATGCCTTCTATTCCACAGTGCAGAAAAAGAAAGAGTTGAAGGATTCCTATTTCCCACTCCTGAAAGTGAGTTCAAAGAACCTGGGTAATGACGTGGAGATACGAATCCGCGACAATGGAAAAGGGATGCCGGCGGAAGTAGCAGAGAAGATTTTTAACCCGTTCTTTACGACCAAACCTGCCGGCTCAGGAACAGGCCTGGGACTGTCGATCAGTTTTGATATCATCGTACAGCAGCACCGGGGTCAAATCCGTGTTGACAGTGTAGAAGGTGAATTTGCTGAATTTATCATTATTCTTCCGAAAACATAACACCAATGAGTGAAAACGATTACATGAATATTAAGATAATGGTGGTCGATGATGAAGTCGATCTGGAACCACTGATTTGCCAAAAATTCCGCCGTCAGATCCGCGATGGCAAATACGATTTTGTTTTTGCACACAACGGGCTTGAGGCCTTAACAAAGTTGATTGAATTCCCGGAAATCGGGATTATTCTTTCCGACATCAACATGCCGGAGATGGACGGGCTTACCTTGCTCATGAAACTGAAGGAATTGAAAAACCCCGGGCTCAAAACAGTCATTATTTCAGCATACGGGGATATGGAGAACATCCGTACAGCAATGAACAGAGGAGCTTTTGATTTTCTTACAAAGCCAATCAGTTTTGATGACCTGGAGATTACCATTAACAAAACGATCGAAGAAATTATTCAGGTTCGCCGTTCAATGGAAGAACACGACCAGCTTCTGTTTATTCAGCAGGACCTGCAAACTGCTCATGAGATACAGCAGGCGATTCTCCCAAAGGTATTTCCGCCTTTTCCTTCGCGGACCGATTTCGATATTTACGCTGCCATGGTTGCGGCACGGGAGGTTGGCGGAGATTTTTTTGATTTTTTCATGATTGATAACGACCGGCTCGGGTTCGTAATTGGAGATGTGTCGGGGAAAGGCGTTCCTGCTGCCATCTTCATGGCGGTGAGCCGTACGCTGATCAGGGCTACCGGTTTGAAGGCCATCCCTGCTTCAGAATGCATGCATTATGTTAATAATCTGCTGTGTAATGAAAGTGTTTCGTGTATGTTTGTCACCGTTTTCTACGGAATTCTGAATACCCTCACCGGAGAACTTGAATATGTGAATGCAGGACATAACCCGCCATACCTTTTAACCGGTGATGGTTTGAAAAAAGTAGAAATGACCGGAGGCACCATCCTGGGGTGTATTGAAAACTTTGATTATCATTCACGTAAAATAGTGCTTGCACCGGGTGATCGCATTTTTCTGTACACCGATGGGGTTACAGAAGCCTTTACCCGAAACAACGAGGCGTTCGGAGATGAACGCCTGGAGTTGTTTTTACAGCAAAATCCAGGGGCTTCTATTGAAGAACTTGTGAAGGGAGTGCTGAAGGAGGTCAACGACCATTCCATGGGTGTCCCGCAGTCGGATGATATTACCCTGCTCTCGATCTGTTTCGATGGTAGACTTTAAACCTTAAAATATGAAAAAGCTTCATTTCTTCTTTCTCATTTCTCTCATTCTGATAGGGAATGTTGCTTGTAATAAGCAGAACGAGAGTCCGTATGTACCCTACACTCATGCTGAGATCCATGTCGGGGTACTACTCCCGCTTACCGGAACAGGATTTTCCTCCGGTGAGGCCATGCAGGCCTCCCTTGCAATTGCACAGCAGGACATCGCCGGTTATTTTGCCACAGTTGGCATTAAAGAAACCCTGGTCCTTGAAATAGTGGATACCAAAACGGATACCGCTGAAGCATTAAAGCAACTGAAATATTTCTTTAACAAGGGTATCCGGATGATTATCGGTCCATACAGCAGTGCTGAGCTCGGGCACATCAAGAGTTTCGCAGATGCCAATGGAATGTTGATTGTCAGCCCTTCGAGTGTTGCCGTTTCACTTGCCATTCCCGATGACAATATTTTCCGGTTTGTAACTTCAGATATCATCCAGGGAAAAGCCATGAGCAAAATGTTAACCGAGGACAAAATCAGGGTCATTGTTCCTTTTATCCGCAATGATCTGTGGGGCCTCGACCTGGTGGCGGCAACCGGCGCTGATTTTATTAAAACCGGCGGAATGGTGCAGCCTTCAGTTAAATTTGAACCTGGAACCACCGATTTTTCTGTAGCCCTGGATGAACTTGATGCTATGGTTGCTGATGAATTATCACATCATAATCCCAATGAAGTTGCGGTATATATGCTTTCTTTCGCTGAGGGGACCGGGATTATGGCTGAAGCGAAAAAGTATACGCACCTCAACAATGTGTATTGGTACGGAGGCTCTGCCTTTGCCCAGAATGCTTCCATGCTGAATAACCCCGACGCAACATTGTTTGCCTATACCCATGGTTTGCCTTGCCCTTTGTTTGGACTGGATGATGCTGCTAAAAATAAATGGATGCCATTGCGTGATGAAATAGAGATGCAGATTGGCCGGGTACCCGATGTGTATTCTATTACTGCTTACGACGCTTTGTGGGTTCTGGTGCGGGCTTACAGGGCTACAGGGGGCAACCCGACGATTGAACTGCTGAAAAAGGTTTTTGTCAATGAATCGGATAGTTATTTCGGAGCCTCGGGAAATACACAACTTGATGCAAATGGCGACCGGGCGGTAGGTAACTATGATTTCTGGGCCGTGAAAACTGACTCCATCGGTTATTCATGGAAACGGGTTGCACGGTATAATTCACTCAATGGAATCCTCACGAGGCTGATCGAATGAGGCAGGCATCTTGCCATGCCATTAAGTTAAAGTCGTTTAATAAAAAACACTTTGCCATCTCCCTCTTTGTAAAAATCATCAATTTTCGCCTCTAATGTATAGCCTATCCGGTTATAAAAATGACGGGTAGGCGTGTATTTTTCCAGGGTTGATGTTTCAGCAATCACAATACGGCCGCCCATCTCCCTGATGATGCGGTGGGTTTCTTCGATGAGCAGATTGCCAATTCCTTTTCCACGATAATCATTATGTGTTGCAATCCAATAGAGGTCAAAGCTCCCTTCTGTTGCCGAAATCGGGCCAAAACAGCTATACGATACTGTCTTACCGTCCTGCTCGGCAAAAATGAAATGGTAATCGCTTTGGGCGCCCAGATCAAGCCGGTCCTGAACCAGTTCAACGGCAACAGGCACCTCGAAATCGTAAAAAAAACCGCTGGATATAACGATATCCCGAACGATCTCAATATCTCCGGGGCTGACTTCTGTTCTGAAAGTGATCATAAAGAATATTTTTTAATGGTTACCTCTTTGCATCTTCTAGTACTCTCGCGATAACCTCCTCGAAAGCCAATCCTTTCTTTTTCGATGCAGCCATGAATCCTCCCGATTCAGAAAGACAAGGATTGAGGTTGATGTCGATGACCAGCGGAACCGATTGTTTTGTTACCCTGAAATCGATACGTACATACCCTTTAAACCCAAGTTCATTCCAGCATTTCTTGCAAATGTCTATCAGCTCTTGTTTAAGGAGGCCATCCTCCTTTTTCAGACGGAAGGTTCTCCGGGTATGCGAGTATTCAAATGATTTTTCATCCCATTTTGACTTATAGCCCATCATCCTGGGTTTATCGTCGGGATAATCATGAAAAGTCATTTCGGCCAGTGGAAGCACTTCAGGTCCATCTACTCCGTAGAGGATGGAAATGTTAAACTCTCTGCCTTCAATGAATTCTTCAATAAAATAATGTTGCCGGCTTTTTCTGCTGATTTTTTGGATGAACTCAGCATCTGATCCCATAAACACACAATCTTCATCCAGCTCAAGCGATCCCTCTTCCCATGTTGGTTTGATGATGTATTTTTGATCAGGGATTAGCAGGTGACATTCATCAAGGGTGAAACCTTTCGGAGTTTTTACACCAATGGCATTCAGCTCTTTCTTGGTAAGGTATTTATTGGAGCATTGAAACATCGGAATCAACGGGGAGCCGGTATAGGGTATCCGCACAAAATTTAACACTGAATTAGCCAGGAAGGTGAATTCCCCCTTGTTTCCTAATGTTTCAGCAAGATTAAAGATGATATCCGGTTGAATTTTTTGAATCTGGCTGATGGCAGCTTTCAAATTCAGATCTATCTGCAGATATTCTACCTCATACTTCAGATTCTGCAGTGCGGCGGTAACCAGATTAACCTGCTCAATCACATCGGCTTCATCATCTTTTGGCTTTTTTGATAGCTTATTATAGAGAATCAGGACAGTTTTTTTCATTTACAGGGTTGATGTTACAATAGACCGTTTCGTTTTCTTGCTGAAATCATAATCTCTCCGATGATCTGTTCAAAATTATACCCATGCAGGTATGCCAGAATAGGTAAATCGGAATGAACTTTGTCAAGACCAGCAAGGGGATTTACTTCGATGAAATTAGGTATACCGGATTTGTCAACCCGGATATCAACCCTTCCGCCATCACGACAACCCAATACCTGCCAGGTTTTAAGCGCCAGGGCAATGCACTTTTCGGCAATTTCACCTTCAGGAACCTTATATTCAACAGCCTTCAGGTAATCTGATTTTGTTTGGTAGGAATAAATATTTTTGGTGTTCTCCGTTTTATATACAATCTCCATGATACCGACAGAATAACCCTCATTGCCGGTACCAAGAATTCCGACGGTAAATTCACGACCGGGTAAATACTCCTCCACCAGCAATCCGGTAGGATACCGGGAAAGCAGATCCTGGCAGATGCTGTTTAACTCCTCTTGATTATTCACCCTGGATAATGCATTGATCCCTTTTCCGGTCCCCTCGGCATTAGGCTTGACAAACAATGGGTATGGCAGGTTAACCGTTGCACAGTCCGCCATGTTTTCCACGATGACAAAACCGGGAGTCGGGATTCCGTAGTCCCTGACAACCCGCTTGGTCATGCCTTTGTGCAAGGTCAGAGACAGAACCAACGGATCGGAAAATGTGTAAGGAATCTGAAAAACATCAAGCAATGCCGGTACCTGGGCTTCACGGCCGATACCATGCATGCCTTCGCAGATGTTGAAAACCATATCCCAGCGATCACCGTCGGCAAGGCGATGAATCAGGTGACGAACATGACCGATACGATTGGTTTGATAGCCCAGTTGCTGCAGCGCCTGTTCAATGGCATCAACAGTACTTTCCCGGTCAAATTCCGCTGTCTCCTCTTCGCTGTATCCTTCTTTCCGGTAATCTGACCGCAAATCATACGTTAATCCGATGTTCATAGGTTATTGGGTAAAATCGGGATATTTGAAGATCTTGTCTTCGTAGTTTTTTAATAATACATAGTTATCTTCACGCCCAACAACATAATCGGGCAACAATGGAATCTTACCGCCACCACCCGGAGCATCGATCACATAGGTTGGTACGGCGTAACCACTGGTATGTCCGCGCAACCCTCTGATAATTTCAAGCCCCTTTTCAATGGTGGTACGAAAATGACCTGTACCCACTACCGGATCACATTGATACAGGTAATACGGTCGTACCCTTATTTTAAGCAATGCATGCATGAGGTTCTTCATCACCTGTACATCATCGTTGATTCCTTTCAGTAAAACGGTCTGACTTCCCAGCGGAATACCGGCATTGGCAAGCTTTTCACACGCTTCCTTCACTTCCATGGTAATCTCATCTGCATGGGTAAAATGAATGCTCATGAACAGCGGATGGTACTTTTTCAGCATATTGACCAACGGGCGTGTGATACGTTGAGGCAGAACAGCCGGAACTTTGGTGCCGATGCGGATGATTTCCACATGCGGGATGCTGCGCAAACGCGAAAGCAGGTATTCAACGTGCAAATCAGGCATGGTAAGCGGATCGCCGCCAGAAACCAGAACATCGCGCACCTCTGTGTGCTGTTCAATATAATTCAGACCTGCTTCCCATGATTTGACCCCGATATGGCATTTGCTTTTTGCCACCATTCGTGTCCGGGTACAATACCGGCAATAGGTTGAACAAAATCCGGTGACCAGGAACAACACGCGGTCGGGGTAACGGTGAACAATGTTCGGAACCGGACTGTCGTGTTCCTCCAACAAAGGATCTGAAGCTTCAGACGAATGAACCAGGAATTCATCGAAAACAGGAACAACGCTTTTGCGCAGTGCCTGTTCCGGATCATCAGGGTCTAACAAACTAATATAATATGGTGAAATCCGCAAAGGCAACGATTGACCTTTGGCTCCATCAGGTTTGACTTCATTGTCGGAAAGCCTTATGTAGCGGGCCAGTTGATCAATGGACCGGGCGCTGTTTTTTACCTGCCAGTGCCAGCTGTTCCAGTCTTTGACTGTTGCTTCAGGAAAGTACGTTTGCAAAAAAGCAAGGGAGCGATCACTGATGGCGGTCTTATCGCGTTCAACGCGCGATTTTAAGTATTCGTCTAAAAGGGTGGCTTCATCTATGAATCTGGACTGACTTGGGGGTTCTTCTTCTTCTGATAATTCTAAAGGTGGGATAACCAGTTTTTCTGAAGGGTTCTTTTCCATTTTATTTTTTCTCGGTTTTGAGGTTAAATTCAGTGATGCCCTCTACCTTGCTTTAATATATTTAATTGTTTGTAAATCAATTTATTAAATTTCGTAACAGCGGTCATCATTTACATCAAAAATACAGTTGCAAATAGGGTACAAATTTATGTACTTTTGACACCTGAAAACGATTATTTTTCAACAAAATTATGTTAATAAACTATTTGTTTTTTTAGACAACAGAATAGTAACCTGGTGGAGTTCTGTGGTTGAAAAACTGGATTCAGCATACCTTCCATGATCAGTTGAATCTGGAGGTTAGACGAGGTGAGATATTCCGGTAAAAATATGCCAACAATTAAAAGAACCTGATACAGCGAAGAGAGAAACCGTGAGTTTTGGGATTGGCCCCCATGTTGCAGTTTTCTGAGTTGATAACAAGCAACCAGCCATTCAGGTTGGTAAACTGTGTACTGCTTCTGTAATAGCCATAGTTGCCGCGTCCGCCCAACACACCATTGGTGCCTTCGAGGTACCCACCGCAATGTAGTTTTAATGGCGAATTATAAGCACCGGTGTAGGTTGTCCATCCTCCGGTTTCATCAACATTGGTCCATTCGGTGTTGGTTGGGATTCGCCAACCGGCGCCAAATTCAATGGTACAGGGGTCGTTGGCCGCAGTCCAATCTGAGTTTTCGTTGATAGTGGCGATCCAGGTGGTATTTGGTGTTCGGGTTGTACCATCATGCTTGTAACCCTGTTTGCGGTTAAATTGCCAAAACCACCCTGCCGATGCTTCGGTATTATCATTAACGGTAGTTGGCTGCTGGCTGGCTCCAAGGTTACGGGTAATCCAGCATAACGCTGGCTCGCCAGGCAGATTGGTAATAATGCCATAGGTCACTGATTTGTTTACAGGCGCCACACCGCCTGAGACAAGGTGGTTAATTGTAATGGAAGTGGCACAGACTAACGAACAGGACGTTGTTGTCTTATTGAGGGTTAAAGGAGTCGAGTAACCACACTCATTGGATGCCCACACATACCGGGTATATGTAGTATTGCAGGTTAATCCTGATTCGGTTTTGGTCGTTTGAGTTTCCATATCCTCCGCCGTTGCGAAATCATCGGTTGTGTTCCATCTGTATGACGTTGCCCCGTTAACGGTATTCCAGTTCCAGAAAATGGTATTGATGGAAGCGGTTAGTGTTCCAGATGTTGGCGATGCAGGTCCAAAAGCAGAAATTGATTGTGACAAAACAACAGGCATTGATACTCCACATTCGAAGTAGGCCCAAACATACCTTGTATAAGTATTTCCGCATGAAATACCGGTTTCGGTTTGCGCCAGGTAGTCTCCTATATCGATGGCGCTTTCATAACTTTCCGTGGTGTTCCATTTATACCCAAGGGCATCGGGAACTTCCGTCCACATCCAGGTAATCTCGCCGGGTAATAAAATATGAGACCCTTCCGTAGGAGACGGGGTGTTGCATGGCGCAAATGACCTCCAGGCGCCATTTGAATAAATACTCAGCGCCCCATTGGCGCTGCAATTGGTACAAAATACCATTAACCCGTCAACCGGGTTCCCAATTGCATTGCGTTGACCGAAAGTCATCCGGGGAAGCAAAGCGCCTTTTGTGGTAGAACTTACATCAAGCATCGCGGAATTATCAGGTATGCTGTTGTCAGCATTGATGGCCACCTGTGCATAAATTCTAAGCAATGGGAAAGTTAAAAAAAATCCCATCATACCAAATAACGTGAAAATTTTTTTCATAACATTTCGGATTGTCGTGGGTAGGTCAAAGTTAACACAAATTTGCCAAATTTGGTTCGTTGGCTCAATTCAACATGTTGATATTGTGAAAAAGAAGATACCTTTGGATGGTTAAAATGAACAAAAATTGCCATATGAAATTATTTTTCCGCCACTTTGGAACAGGTCAGCCAGTCATTATTTTACATGGCTTGTTTGGCCTTTCCGATAACTGGGTCACCTTTGGACGGCAGTTGGCTGAACACTATTCCGTTTACATGCCCGATTTACGGAATCACGGGCAATCGCCACACAGCAAGGTTTTTGATTTCCCTTCACTGGAAGATGACCTGACTGAAATGATCGAAGATAACGGATTGAATAACATTTTTTTAATCGGGCACTCGCTGGGAGGAAAAACGGCCATGTTTTTCACCCTTCATCACCCGGAAATTGTTAAAAAGTTGGTGGTTGTTGACATCTCACTTCGTAAATCGCCCCCAAACCGGGAACATCAGCAATTGCTCAATGCCATGATGGCGGTTGACTTTAGTACCGCAAAATCTCGAAGTGATGTTGAAAAACAATTGCAAACACAAGTCAAAAGTTCGAAACTCAGGCAATTTCTTCTGAAAAATATTTACTGGCGCGACCGGCACAGCCTTCATTGGCGGTTAAACCTTCAGGCAATCAATGAAAACCTGTTGTCAGTTTTTGAGGGAGTCAATGTTTCGGGAATTTTTCCGGGTCCGACTTTATTCATCCGGGGTGGGTTATCTGATTACATCGTTGAAGCTGATATCGGTGAATTGAAAAGTAAATTCCCCGGGGCAGAGGTGAAAACCATTGCGAATGCTTCACATTGGGTTCACGCGGATGCTCCCGGGGAATTCTACGAGCTGGTTAAATATTTTCTCGGCCTTTCCTGATAACCATCAATACCGGGTAATCTCAATTTTGGAAATCGCGGTCTTGATGGTCAGATAAATTTTATTTTTTCCGGTGTTAAAATTGTCGGTTTGGTATATGCCATCACCTTTCTTCGTAAACCCGTCAAACTCCTTGCTGATCAAAAAGGATTCAGATTTGATCTGACAGCCCGATTCCTTCGGAATTTCAACCTTGATTGAAGAGGCCCCGGCGTTGAAGGTCATTACGGTGACAGGGTTTTTGTTTCCGATTTTAATATCGAGGGATGAGGCGCCGGCATTTATGTTGGTTGTGTCGATTTTATAATCTCTCAAGTCCATCATAATCTCGGCAGCACCGATGTCAAAGTCGAGGTTCCATGAAGGTTTATCACTGAGTTTGATCTCAACTTTGTTGTCGCGAACCGTATGTCTGATCCCCGACTTCTCAAGTGAAAGGTTGATTCGTTTCTGACCGTTTTCATTGGTTGTGGTGATAGAATAGTTTCCGATATCGCCGGTTTTGTTAAAGGTGAGGAAATCGGAAGTAACCCCTTGCAGGTCGAAGTTGCCTGCTGCGGCTTCCAGTTTCAACTCACCTTTTCCGATCAAGGAGTCAAAAGGGACACTCAGGTTTTGGGGTTGATAATTGTAAGTTGATGTGCTGTCTTCATCGTCCTCCCAATCCTGGTTGTTGAAGCCATGGAAGTTGTGAATATGGAACCACGACGATTTTTCGGTAATCCTGTTGAAGAAGATCATCGTTAGTGCCAGTACTACCACCAGGGCAACTATTTTAATGGTGTCTTTGATGGGCAGAATTGAGATACCCCAAAGGATCAGGATCAATGGCCAAAGGTTCCACAGGGTGCGAAAACCAAATTCCAGAACCCCGAAGTTGTTAAGCATAAACAGAATCCCGATGGCAATCAGGATAAAGGCCCAAAATACATGACGATATTTCATTGGTATGGGATTTTAGTATTGGTTTGTAATGCGATTTCTTTTTGTCACGGCATTGATAAGCAATCCCACTCCGACTACGATGAGTATTACAGGCCAAAGATCGCCGAAATTGATCTGTGGAATAAGTTCATCAGCCAGAAATAGTACACCCAGGGTTATCAGCACCATTCCACCGATAAAACTGCCTCTGTTCCGTTCTTTGGTTTGTGGTATCGGTGTTGATGCTGCAGATGTTGGTTCAGGATTTTGTGGTTCAGCAGTATTCCCGGGTGTGTTGTAAGTAGTCTGTTGGAAATTTATGTCTGATTGATTTATGTTAATGATCTTTACCGGATTGTCGGGTGTTACAATCCAAAGAATCATGTAAATAAGAAAGCCCCCGCCGCCAGCCACTAAAAGGATGACAAATGCAAGGCGAAGCAAGAGAGGATCAATGACGAAATATTCTGCAAGACCGCCGGCAACACCGGCAATTTTGCGATCAGTAAGGCTTCGGTAAAGTCGTTTTGGTTCCATGATATTGATTATTTGAGTGATTTCGAGGTTTAGACGGCACCCGAATGAATAGGTTACAATAAAAGATAATTGAAAACTTACCCTGCCAAATCCTGTTTTTTCCGGTACATCCGTGAAGAAATGGCAACACTCAATTCGAACAAACCATACAAGGGAAGGGCTACGATCAACTGACTGAAAATATCGGGGCTTGGGGTAATCACTCCGGCAATAATCAGGATACCGATCGCGGTATGTTTTCTGTATTTACGAAGGAATTTTGGGGTAACAATGCCAATCTTGGTAAGGAAAAGGATGAGGACCGGAAGTTCGAACAAAAGCCCCATCAGCAGGGTCATAAGGGTAATTGAACTTACATAGGAAGTGAGGGCTATTTGATTTGAAACCGAAGCGCTAACGGCATAACCTCCTAAAAAGTTGATCATCAGTGGTGCGACAATAAAGTAGCTGAACAGGACACCCAGTATGAACAACGCGGAAATAATGCTGACAGCTCCCCTTGAGCTCCTGATCTCCTGTTCATTCAATCCTGGTTTTATGAATCTCCATAACTCCCAGAGAATATAAGGAAGCGCAATAATCAGTCCCGCAACCAGGGATATGTTCATATGTGTCGTAAATTGTCCGGCAAGGTTGATGTTGATCAATTGAAATTGGGATGGATCGATGCAAAGAGAGGGCATTGAGAGCCATTCGCCAAGTTTGCAAAAGGCACGGTATGTGATGAATGTTTTTGACTTCGGCGCAAGGATGATGTCGTCGAATAGTACTTCCTTAAATGCAAACGCTGCAATGGAAGTAACCAGAATGGCGATAATAATTTTCCAAAGGGTACCACGCAATTCATCAAGATGCTCCCAAAATGTCATCTCTAACTCTTCTTCCGGTAATTCTGATTTTGATTGTTTCATCCTTGTCTTTTATCAGAAGCAAAGGTATAGATAAAAAAAATTCATCATAAGGTTTGTATAAAGGATTTAATTTTGTATTTTTGAATAAATAAATTAGCCATGGCCGAACAACGCGAAATAATCCTTGAGCAGATGATCAAGGTTTTAAAGGATATCGAAACAAATACCTGCGATAAGCAATTCTTCCCTGATACCAATTTATTAGAGAAGAAGCTCGATCATATCATCGAACTGCATGAAAAAGAGATTGATTTACTGAAAGCACTTGGCAATGATCGATGCACTTGTAAAAAGAATAAGGCGAGGAAATCCAAAAAAGAGAAGAAGGAGAAGCCCGAAAAGAAAGTGAAGAAGGAAAAGAAGGCAGGCAAAGCCTGAGTTACTCACAATTTTGTTTTTTCGCATTGCCCTGCCCGTGACGGTATCGGTGATTCATTTGACCATTCTGCATGGGGCATCCATATAAATCACGGTATAAGGCTGATAATCTGTTCGCCTGATCAGGGGTGCAAACATGTTTCAAATTTGTATACTGCTTAATGTTTTCCTTCTGGATGTTCGACTGTAACAAGGCAATTTGGTTGACCAGTGCATTCAAATGAGTACTGTCGGGTGCCTCTTTTTCCAATTCAGTGAGAATTGCTGCCCTGGTTTCTTTGATAGCTGTGGCAATAGGTTCGGCTGATGCCTTGTAAATTTTATTAATTTCAGCAACTTTTAATGATTGCGCGGCTGTCAGTTTCAATTCATCGCGAAATGCACTGCATTGCTGTGTCTCGGGGGGGCAGCACGCAATGGTTTCCGGTGTTTTTGTAAAGAAGAAAAAACTAACAAGGGCAGAAATGTTGATTACCACCAGGATGATCAACACCCAAAAAATCAAACGGTTTTTATGGAAAAAGTTCATGGGGCTATTTGTTTATAACCAAAATTCTATCTTCATCTGCAAATTCAGAAATGAAGAGATTTGATTTTAAAAACGCAATATTTTCAGAAGTAGTTGCCATTTGATTCACCGGGACGCTTTCTTTTTTTGCCGTATATGAACCGATAAGAATTCCGGATAAAAGAGCAACAGCGATGGCGGCAGGTTGCAACGCACGAATCCAAACCGGTGTGTTTTGTGATGTTGACCGGTCAAAGTCACTTTCAATGTGCTGCATAATCCGGGTGGCAGCGAAGGGGTTGGGTTCAGTTGCTTTATCCAGATCAATAATTGTATCAAGCGTGTTGAATGCTGACAACAACCTGGTACATACCACGCAGGATTTTAAATGCTCCTGTGCGCCATGGTACAACTCTTCGGAGAGCTTCCCTTCTGTGAATGAAAAAATATCAGATTTAAATTGATCACAATTCATATTCAGTTTTTTTTGTATTCTGAAAATTGATAGACCAGGTGTTTTTGCAGATTAAGCTTTGCCCGGTGAATCAGCGATTCAACGGCAGGTAATCCTATTTTCATTATGTCGGCTATTTGCTGGTACGATTGATCGTCAAACTTGCATAAAACAAATGCGATGCGCTGATTTTCAGGCAAACGGCCAATGGCGGCATGCAGCAGTTCCCGTTTTTCAAGAAGGTCAAATTCAGAGGGCATAACAGACGGTTCATGGTCTCTTACGGTTCCCTGACCTGACGGTTGCCTGAAAAGGGATTCTATCCGAAGCATCATTCCGCGCCTTGCCTGTTTCTTCACCATGTTTAATGATTTGTTGACTGTAATCCTGTAAATCCACGTTGAAAGGGAGGATGATTGTTTGAAAGAATTCATGGAATGGATAATGTCTATAAAAATTTCCTGTGATAAATCTTCGGCATCCTCCATGTTTCCGACAAAGTAGTAGGCGGTTTTGATCACCTGCTTCTGGTATTGGTTCACCAGATGTTGAAAGGCATTGCGGTCACGCTTTAGAACTCCTTCAATCAATTCCTGGTCGGTCATTCCTGTACTTCAAACAAATAAAGTCAAAACATGCCATTGGGAGGCATATTCTGACTTCATCGTAGTGTTGTTAATTATTTTTTAGGTTCGGCTGCCGGTGCATTGCCCTGGTTTGAACAACCATGACGGCTTTGACCCTGGCTGCATCCGTTGCCTTTGCCCTGACCATTACCGCAACAGTTGCCATTGCCCTGTCCTTTTCCACAACCATTCCCATGTTTCTGTCCCTGACCGCAACCGGTTCCATTGCATTTTCCCGTTGAACCGCAGTTGTCGCATTTGCCATCTCCGTTTTTGTCAACAAAGGTTTTACCCTGGCAGTTTGCGCCTTTGGCTTCGTGCTTGTCACAAATGCCGTTGTTGTTGGTGTCAACAAATTTCCCCGGAGCTGCCGTGGCTGCTTTGGTTGAGGTTTTTGCAGGACTGGTGGTGGAGGCCATTTGTCCGAAAGTCATACCGGCAAAAAATGCCAGTAAGCTAAAAGTTAAAAAGATTCTGGATGCAGTTTTCATCGTTTGTCTGTTTTTATAAATGTTTAAGTGGTTATGAGGATTAGACAATGAAAAAATGAAAAACTTGCGGTCTGCGGCGAAAAAATTATTCCTTTTTACCGGTATTTAATCCAATAGGCAGGTATAGCGGGCAAAATCCGAGTAAACTTGTAAGGATAAAAATGCCTGCAACAATTAAAAGAATGATCGCCAGTGTACCTGAAATGACGTTGGTAAAATAAAGAGCAATCACAATAACAGCAATCAGAATTCTGACTACTTTATCAATTAAACCCATGTTTTTTTTCATAGTTGACAGTTTTAAGGTTAATAAATGGTAAACTGTCGGCAAAGATAGTGTAAAAAGTGATACTAAAGCGATTTAATATTTTTTTTGCAAGGAAAATCAATAGCGATCATATCGCAATTATCCGTTTCGCAGCAGGTATCGCAAACTCGTTTGAACACATTAAAACCTGTCAGTTCAATATGCCTTGATTCATAATCCTCCCGCAGTGGCTCTTCACGCATAAGATCTGTGCTGAGGTACTTTTTGTTGCAGTCGGCGAAGACAGTTACAACTGCCGCATCTGCCCCTAGTTCATTCTGGATTTGCAAGGCACCCAAAAAATTAGCTCCCGAGGATATTCCAACGGCAAGTCCAAG
This sequence comes from Bacteroidota bacterium, assembly GCA_037139855.1. GTDB lineage: Bacteria > Bacteroidota > Bacteroidia > Bacteroidales > FEN-979 > CAIVAT01. Next base: position 771 of record JBAXFM010000010.1, on the reverse strand, counting down.
TTGTCTGGCTAGTTTCTGTGCAAGGATGATAGAATCACCATCGGGAACAGCTACAATTCGGTCGAGCTGATCAAGTTTAACAATTGCCGGAATAAATTCATCGCTGATCCCCTGGATGCGGTGCGACCCTACTTTATGTCCGGTGGACATGGTTGGTGATTCGGCAGGTTCAAGCGGGTGTATCCTGATGGATGGGTTTAACGATTTAAGATAACGGCCAACTCCCATTACGGTACCCCCTGTTCCTACTCCAGCCAAAAAAGCATCAGGCATGATGCCATGGTGTCGAAGTTGGTGCCAGATTTCCGGTCCTGTTGTTTTTTCATGTGCTTCGGCATTGGCGTCATTGGAAAACTGCTGGGGAAGAAAGATGTTGGGTTCTCTGGCTGCAATCTCTTCGGAAATCCTTATACTTCCAAGAAAACCACCCTGTTCCTTTGAAACAGGTATAATTTGAGCTCCAAGGCTCTTGATAATATCCACACGCTCTTTGCTCATCCAATCGGGCATGATAATGCGAACATTGTGCCCAAGCGCTTTTCCAATGGCTGCAAAGGCAATTCCGGTATTGCCACTTGTTGCTTCCACGATGGTATCGCCTGGTTTGATAAGGTTTTTTGCATAAGCCCGTTCAAGGATATAAAGAGCCATGCGGTCTTTAATGCTCCCGGTAACATTATAGTGTTCCGATTTGGCGTAAATAACCCTTTTTTCACCCTTGTATCTGAAATTGATGGCAAGCAGGGGTGAGTTCCCTATCAGCCGCCACAG
>JBAXFM010000009.1:0-36868 GCA_037139855.1 Bacteroidota bacterium | reverse complement strand
CATATTCGTATATCCCGGTCAACAATGATGCAATTACCTGTGTGCTGACTTCCAATGCGATTTGTCCAACCGGTAATCCTGCTACGTCCAACATTGTGACCATGACCGTAAATCCATTGGAACCGGTCAGTGTTTCTGTCACAGCCTCCGCAAATTCGATATGTGCCGGTACATTGGTTACCTATACAGCTGCTCCAATCAATGGCGGAACTAATCCGGCATTCCAATGGAAAATAAATGGAACAATAATTAGTGGTGCGACCAATGCCACCTATTCTTATGTCCCGGTTAACAATGATGCAATCACCTGTTTGCTGACTTCTAATGCGGTTTGTCCGACAGGTAATCCGGCTACCTCAAACACCCTGACTATGACCGTAAATTCATTGGCACCGGTCAGTGTTTCTGTTACAGCCTCTGCAAATTCAATATGTGCAGGTACATTGGTTACCTTTACAACTGCTCCAGTCAATGGTGGCTCTACCCCGCTATTCCAATGGAAATTAAATGGAACAATAATTAGCGGAGCCACCAACATTTCATATTCATATATCCCGGTCAACAATGATGCAATTACCTGTGTGCTGACTTCCAATGCGATTTGTCCAACCGGCAATCCGGCTACATCAAACACCGTGACCATGACCGTAAATCCATTGGAACCGGTCAGTGTTTCTGTTGCAGCCTCTGCAAATTCGATATGTGCGGGTACCTTGGTTACCTATACAGCTGCTCCAACCAATGGCGGACCTATTCCGGCATTCCAATGGAAATTAAATGGAACAATAATTAGTGGGGCGACCAACACATCTTATTCTTATATCCCCGTCAACAATGATGCAATCACCTGTTTGCTGACCTCCAATGCGATTTGTCCAACCGGTAATCCTGCTACGAGCAACATTGTGACCATGACCGTAAATCCATTGGAACCAGTCAGCATTTCCGTTACGACCTCCGCAAATTCAATATGTGCCGGTACATTGGTTACTTATACAGCTGTTCCAACCAATGGCGGACTTATTCCGGCATTCCAATGGAAATTAAATGGAACAATAATAAGCGGAGCCACCAACACTTCATATTCGTATATTCCGGTCAACAATGATGCAATTACCTGTGTGCTGACTTCCAATGCGATTTGTCCAACCGGCACTCCGGCTACTTCCAATGAAATTGTCATGATTGTCAATCCTGTTTTGGCTGTTAGTATTACGATAACAGCTAATCCAGCCGGAGATTTTTGCGCAGGGACCAGTGTTACATTTAATGCATCCGGGGTAAATGGAGGCAACAATCCGTTATATCAATGGACAATTAATGGAACTGCTATGGGAGGCAATAGCCCTATTTATAATTATTTCCCATCCAACGGAGATATTGTTCAATGCACATTGACATCAAGCGGCATATGTGCCACGGGAAATCCTGCGTTTTCAAATTTGATTACCAATACAATCAATCTAAATTTCCCTGTGAGTATCAGCATTGTGTCAAATCCACCAGGGGCGGTTTGTTATGGTGTTCCTGTCACCTTCAATGCGACGCCGGTGAATGGTGGAAACAGTCCTCATTTTCAATGGAAAGTGAATGGACTCAATACGGGAACAGATATGCCTTCTTACAGCTATCTCCCTGAAAATAATGATGTTGTGATTTGTCAACTGACATCAAATTTAATGTGTGCAACCAGTAACCCGGCATTAAGTAATTCGCATATTGTTACCATTACTACTTCCCCGGCGGTCACTTATACGGCATGCCATGATATGGTAACCGCTGTCAATGCCAAACCGTTCAAGCTTCATGGTGGTTTGCCACTGGGTGGAGTTTATTCAGGGCCGGGAGTAAATTCAGTTACCGGCATATTTGATCCACTTTCAGCTGGCGTAGGATCTCATCAGATAACCTATACCTTTACAAATTCAGGTCTTTGTATTGCAAGTAATTTTGTGACAATCATCAATCAGGGAGCTATTCCTGTTGTTTGCGGAAATTCTATGATAGATTATCGGGACAACAAGATATACCCTACTGTTCAGATCGGATCTCAATGCTGGATGGCCAGTAATTTAAACTTTGGCAATATGAGTAATTTCACCGTATCACAAGTCGATAATTGTATAGTGGAGAAATACTGTTTTAATGATTCTGAAGCAAACTGTACCCAATTTGGAGGTCTATATCAATGGGACGAATTGATGCGATATGACCCGGTCCCGGGTGGTCAGGGGTTGTGTCCTCCGGGATGGCATGTGCCAACCGATTTGGAATGGTTAATCCTATTCAATTTCTATGGGGGGCAGTCTGTAGCAGGTACGTTGCTTAAAACACAAGGCACAGGCAATTTTTGTGCTTTACTGAATGGCGTAGTTTATCAAAATCACACATGGTCTTTCCACCCGCCTGGTTTATCGTCAACCTTTTTCTGGACATCAGAAACTGTTGGGCAATGGCAGATCAAGTCTCATGGATTGAATAGTATGACAGGATCTGTGTCAGATTATTCATCAGCAAGAGGAAATGGTCTTGCGGTGCGATGTTTACTTGATTAAGCCAGGATTTTCACACTTTCTTTTATTAATCAAAAACTATCAGTTTTTTAAGAAACTTTTTAAAAAGCAGGTAAAAATATTTTATTGGTGTTTGCAATTCCATTACTTGAAAATATTCTTATCTTTGAACATCTTGATCCGGAGTTAGAACATCCAACAATTGTATTTAATTTTCGTGTTACAGTATTCATGAAATCAGGTAATTAGGAAAGACAAATTTGATTCAGGTGAGACTATTTTTTTTGCTATTTGTTAACATTGCGCTGATATATTCTACCAGTATTAGCCTCTCAGCCACAAAACTTGACGCTGAAACCAACGTAAGTTTGGTCGGGGGTGACTCACTTAAAGCATTGGGTTTATTGGTTGAAAGAAATAAGGTCAGTAATAACCCCCTTTCAATTAAATATGCCAAGATGGCATTGGTTATTGCTCGCCAGGGTGACTCGAAAAACGATCTTGTGGATGCATACAAATGGATAGGGAAAGCCTATCTGAAGAATCATAATGATTCGAGTTTTTACTATTATGATAAAGCCCTGAAGATTGCTGATACCTTCAATCTTGTCAAGCAAAAAATTCATATCTTTTATAACATTGCCAGTTTTTACAAGGCGGCCTATAACTATACGGATGCAATGTCACTGCTCGATTCGTCGATCAGGTTGGCTGAAATGATCAGAGATCCTGAAGGCATTGCCAATGCTTACATTGAACTCGGCAATATTAAACTGAATATTCATGAACCTGAAGGAGCCAAAAAAATGTTTGAACTGGCGCTGAAAGCGGCTGAAAAGGACACGCTGTACAAACAAATGGGTGTTGCAATCGGAAACCTGGCAAAATCCCATTTTGAAAAAGATACGCTGAAATCATTGGCAAAGCAGCGGGAAGCCTTAGGTTACCTGGGTAAACTCAATGGTGTTGAAGAAGAGATGGCCACCATCTATGTCAATATGGGGTACCAAAGTGAAATTCCTGATTCAGCATTGGTTTATTATCAGAAGGCGCTAAAACTCGCCGTCAATGCCAATTTGTTCAAGATTATTTTTGGCGCTTATAACAATATGGCATACAGTTATCTTGATAAAAAGGATGTTCAAAAAGCTGAATCCTGTTTAACGGCAGCCATCCCACTTGCCATGGAAAACAAAGATAATGACTGGTTGTCCTCGCTTTATGATACCTATGCCGATGTTTGTGTTAGAAAAGGAGATTTTAAAAAAGCGCTTGGATTTCAGAAAAGTGCAATGAGAGCAAGGGAGTCAGATTACAAACAAAAGGCGGCTGAGCAGGTCAGGCTTTTAGGTGCACTTCTAAATCTGAGAAGCAAAGAACTTCTGATCCAGAATGAAGAAAAAGAGTTGCTGGTTCAGCGCAACCGTTTACAGAAAACAGAACTCTGGCTGGCCATCACACTCATTATTGTGTTAGGATCCTTTTTTACCATGTTCTTCCTGCAACAACGCAGCCGCGCCAGGTTTCACAAGGAGAAGATTGGATCAGCCCAGAGGATCATTGAAATGGAGGAAACCGAGAAAGGAAGAGTTGCAAGAGAATTGCACGATTTAACAGGGCAGCTTATTCTGGGAATGTCGGGAACTATAGAAAATATCGACTTTCCTGAACCAGAGATCAAAGAGCAGATCAAGGCGAGGATTAAAGAATTAGGCGTCAGCATTCGGCAGATTTCTCATCGGATGAACAGAGCGATGATTGAACACTTCACCTTTAGTGAAATGATCACTGGTTTGTGTGAAGATGTTAAAAAATTGTCCCGGATGAAGGTTGATCTTGAAATGGCAGAAGAGTTTCCTGACCTGCCCAATGAACTTGTTCTTCACTTTTATCGCATTATTCAGGAATTACTGACGAATGCTGGAAAATATGCCAAGGAAAGCCAGGTGAAAATAAAAATATTCGCTCATAACGGTAAACTGAATCTGTTATACAATGATAATGGGCCAGGGTTCACATTGGGAGACCAAACCAGTCCAAGTATGGGAATTTTAAATATTTTTGAAAGGGCAAAACTTGTTGGTGGCCAGGCGAATTTGAAATCCGCTCCAGGAAATGGAACTTCGTGGGAGATTATTTTTCCTATGGAACAAAAGTATATTAATAAAATTTAACAAACCAAATATGATCAGACTCTATATCATTGAGGATCATCCGGTGATTGTTACAGGATTAAAAAATCTTTTTCGACCATCCAGGGATGAAATTGAGATCATGGGCAATGCTTTTAATGTGGATGATGCTGTAGCGAAAGCTGATGCCGATACCTTTGACGTTTTTCTACTTGATTTATGGCTTCCTGAAGCGAACCCATTGATGAATGTTAAAAAACTGAAAGAAAATTTCCCTGGAAAACCCATTGTGATTTTTACTTCCGAAGATTCTTCTTCGTGGCAACGTAAAATGTTTGAAGCAGGGGTGATGGCTTATTTGCTGAAAAGCACCAATAAAGCTGAAATCAAATCGACCCTTGAAAAGGTTGTCAGGGGACAAATTGTTTTCTCTGGGCTTGTTGAACCTGATTATGAAAAGAAATTGTCAACAATTCTATCAGGTCAGAAATATCATTTAACCCCCAATCAACACGAATTAGTCGTCCTGTTATCATCCGGGCTCACACAACAGCAAATTGCTGATGCAAAAAAAACAAGTGTTTCTACCGTTGAAAAAACACTCAAGCATGTTCGTGAAAGATGCGATGCCAAAAACAATGCTGAACTGATCAAAATTCTGCTGGAAAAGGGTATAATTTAACCCTACGGAAATTGTCCAAATACAATCGTTTTAGAGCCTTTCTTTAACGAAAAAATCGATGATTCTGTTTTTTTTTGTTCTATCCGGCTAAAATAATTAAAAAATTGCGTGCATTATGCCCGGCGCATTAAAAAGCGTTATCTTTGAAAATCATGTTTTTAAATAATTATTGATGGTATTTTAATAGCGGTTTTCCGTAATGTGAATTTATGGAAACTCCCAATTGTAGGAGTTATTTGCATAAACTAAATTTGAAAAATCAGCAACATTCAATCAGTACTTATCTTTTCTTAAAAAGGCCTTATGAGAAAATTTATCTTTGTTACCGCGTTCATTATGTTAGCAGGATTAAATGGTTTGTTCGCACAACAATACCAAACATATCCTATTCCAAGTTTTAATTGCCAGTTAAGTTCGACGAACTCAGCTTTCAAAGAACAGCTTAGCCATGCAAATCCGACTCGTGAAAAGAGGGAAATGGATGTTGTGATTTCATCCAGTTCAACACATCCGCAATTGGTTTCTGCCAAAGTGTGGGTTGTTAAAGAAGGTGGCTCGATTATTAAGGGGCCCTATCGGATTTATCTTGACCAGCCTCTTTCTGTACCCATTGATCATGGTAAATGGGGGGTTGTTCTCAATTGCAAGTATAGTAACGTAAGTGCCAGCGTCTGGATTGATTAAGTACATCTCTCCCTATTAGGTACGAACAGAAATAGTTAAATACTGTTTCTGTTCGTATTTATGTTTACCACCCGATAAATTGTAATTTGTTTTTATCTGAATTTCCCTTTTCCGGGAAATCATTTTTTTGTATTTCTCAATACATAAGCCATTATTTCTTACTTTTGACCACTGGAAATTTAGTTTTACTAATCATACACTGCTATTGTGTTAGTTGATATCTTTATACCGTGTTTCGTTGACCAGGTATACCCTGATACAGGGATGAACATGGTTAAAATTCTGGAGAAGTTGGATATTGTGGTTAACTATAATGGGAACCAAACCTGTTGTGGCCAAATGGCTTTTAATAGTGGGTTTTGGGACGAAGCAAAGAAAATGGGAGAGAAGTTTCTTAAAGATTTTCCGAACGACCGCCCGATTGTCGGCCCATCTGCCTCGTGCATCGGATTTATCAGGAACTATTACGGATGGCTTTTTCATAATACTGCAAATCACCTCGAATACAAGCAGCTCAAAAAAAATATTTTTGAATTTACAGATTTTGTTGTCAATGAATTAAAAGTGGAGAATGTTGGCGCATCATTTCCTCATGTTGTAACATACCACGATTCATGTGCTGCACTCAGAGAATACAACCTAAAGGATGAACCTCGCCGATTGTTGACAAATGTTAATGGCCTTGAGTTGCGCGAAATGAAAGAAAATGATGTATGCTGTGGTTTCGGCGGTACATTTTCTGCCAAATTTGAACCAATTTCTTCTGCAATGGCCGAACAAAAAGTTAACCGGGCTCTTGAAACCGGTGCTGAATATATAGTTTCAACGGATTCTTCCTGTCTGATGAATCAACAGGCCTATATTGATAAACACAACCTCCCCATACAAACCATCCATATTATTGACGTTCTTGCCTCTGGATGGTGAACTCTCAAACTCAACATTGCAAATTCCTGATGATTCTTGTTTTTTTTATGTAAGTTTGTAAACTATTGATTTGGTTCAGTGTGATATAATCCTATAATCTTTTATCAAATGATACGTGTTTTCATTTTTACCCTCTCGCTTCTGGTGAATTTAACACTTAGCGCACAGCAATCAGAAATTAATCCGGCTGATCCTGGCTTTATAACAAAATATGCAAATTTTGATTTTAAGGGGTCCTTTGCTGCCGCAATTGATAAGGATGCTGCGAATAACTATTTTTTAATTGATTTTTCAAAATTGAATTCACGTTTTGAACGTGTATACTTCATGAACCTTAGCTTTTCTTATGATGAAATTATCAACATTGACCCCGATATCAATAAAAACCGGGTTTGTTTCATGTCCCATAAAAATTATAGTGTAGCAGACGTTCTGAAAACATTTGATGCGATAAAAGAAAAGGTTTTGCTTACCTCATCCTCCTGGTCAGAGGATAAGGAATCCCAATGGTTGAATGTGAATGACAAGTACAAATAATACGAAGCAGTTATGAACAAACACTGGTCTCTGTTTATTGCGATCCTTTTGTTTTTTGGGAAGCTATACGCGCAGCAAGGAACGGGGGGCAACAGTACCTGTGAAACTGCTGCGCCTTTCTGTACAGGAACATTATATTCATTCCCCGCCGGGGTAAATGCGCCTCCGGGGCAAATTGGGCCATTCTACAGTTGCCTGACGACAAGGCCTAATCCGGCGTGGTATTACATGAAAGTAGCCACAACAGGCAATATTATCATTCAAATGCATAGTGAACCATCAAAAGATATCGATTTTTGCTGCTGGGGTCCATTCACATCGCAGGAATGCTGCGGACAATTAACACAGTCAAAAGTTGTGGATTGCAGCTATTCCACCAGTACCGCTGAAACCTGTCAGATTCCGAATGGGGTAACCGGCCAGTATTATATGCTGATCATTACTAATTTTTCCAATGCTCCCTGCAACATCATCTTCCAGCAAACTGGTGGAACAGGAACCACAGACTGCTCAATTCTGCCTCCCGCCTGTGTTAGCAACAGCCCTATCTGTACCGGACAAACCCTGCAATTCACCGCACAGTCAATATCAGGCGCAACCTATCATTGGTGGGGACCAGCAGGTTTTTCTTCACAAATACAGAATCCGTCCATACCCAATGCCACAACAGCCAACACAGGCGAGTATTCTCTGAGTGTCACAGTGGGGGGCCAAACCAGCATAGATACTTCACTCACCTATGCCTATGTTTATCATCCACTGGCAAATGCAGGAAATGATACCACCATTTTGAATGGTGTCACAACATCACTCCATGGCAGTTGCACGGCTGGAAGTGGTTCATACCATTATAAATGGACCCCTTCAGACAAATTGATTAACGATAGTGTTCAAAATCCGCAAACGGTTAATCTTTTTACGACTCAGGTATTTAATTTAAAGGTTACTGACGATTCGGTCAATTGCCAGGCCACGGATATGGTGAGCATCAGCATTGCAGGTGGCGCACTTGCTGTTAATGCGGTGGCAACTCCCTATTCCATTTGTTATGGTGGTTCATCTCAAATACAGGCAATTGGATCAGGAGGGGCTGGAAACTATACCTATAATTGGGCAGGTCCAAATGGTTTTACCTCCACCTTGCAAAGTCCCACTGTGGCTCCTGCTGTGACATCCACTTATGAAGTATCCGCCTTTGACGGGTACAATTCTGTTACCGGGTCTGTTACTGTTACTGTGATTCCGCTTCCTGTTGCTGATGCAGGAGTGAGCAAGTCGATTCCCAATGGAACATACACATTTCTCAACGGGTCGGTTTTAAATGGAAACAGTAGTTATTATTTCAGTTGGTCACCAGCCGACAAACTTATCAATGCAGGTGTTCAGAATCCTCAAACACTTAACCTCTCTGCAACAACAGTGTACTCTTTGATTGCAACCGATCTGGTAACAAATTGTGTGAGTAATAACCCAGCCCATGTATCCATTGAGGTTACAGGCCCACCCTTGAATGTAAACCCTGTTGCCACTCCGGGATGGATTTGCCGTGGCTATTCAACCAGGTTGTATGCTTCCGCTGGTGGAGGTAATGTTGGACATTATCAGTATGTATGGAGTTCCGTGCCGCAGGGATTCAATTCAACAGAGCCTGACCCACTGGTGAACCCTGTGATCAATACGACATATAACGTCACAGTCAATGATGAGTTTAATACCACCCAGGGCAGCACCCACGTTTCAATTTACGCTGAACCAATAATTCACCTGGGACCAGCGGATACCACAGTATGCATTTATGATACTCTTACACTCGATGCTGAAAACAATGGCTCAACGTATTTGTGGTCCAATGGAGCAACTACCCGGCATATTTCTTTTGGTACCACTGGAATTGGTTCAGATGTTCAGGTTTATTCGGTTGAGGTTATCAATGAACATGGTTGTAAATCGACCGGAAGCATCAACGTTATGTTCTCTTCTGATGTTTGTGTAGGAATTAACGATTTAAACCGGTCAGAGAACATCCATGTTTATCCAAATCCTGCAAAGGAAATGGTTCGGATTGATGTAGCCGGAATATACGGTACAATCACTGGTTCTTTGGTCACAACATTAGGAAAAGTTCTTCGTGACTTTACATTGCAAGAGCCTGTTAATGCATTTTCTTCCATCAATCTTGACTTGTCAGGCCTGTCCAAGGGGATATATCTGGTGAGACTTAACAATTCATTATTTACTCATATTCAAAAGCTGGTAATTGAATAGTGCCGACAAAGACATTTCATAAAATACCAGTTGTTCCTTCAGGACAATTTATTTTAGCCTTCCTGTTTCTTCTGGTTACCGCTATTACGCCAGCTCAAACAACCTGGTATAAAAGCAATTGCCCCAGATCGCAGAAACAGGCATCCGTTTGGTATTTTGGCGAAAAAGCGGGAATCGATTTTCGTTCCGGCAATGCAGTTCCGCTTTTAGATGAGAATGTAATGACCGCATTTAAAGCCACTGCAAGTATATGTGATAGTCTTGGTAACCTGTTGTTTTTCACAGACGGGAAGAAAGTATGGGACAAAACGTTTACTTTAATGCCCAATGCTACTGCACTTGCAGGTGACCTGATAGCAACGCAGCCTTGCATCATTGTGCCCTGGCCAGGCGATTCATCGCTGTATTATATTTTCACCCTTGATGTCCTGAAGTTTCAGGATTCGGTTAACTATACGACCCGGGGCCTCACCCATACTTTGATAGATTTGAAACTTCGGAATGGTCTGGGGGATGCAGTATCAACCATTCTCAATACGCCGCTGTTATCACCCGTTTGCCAGAAACTGACAGCCGTAAAGCATAAAAATGAAAATTTTTTCTGGGTCATCGCACACGAATGGAATTCGGATAAATTCTATGCTTACCTCATTACGAATGCCGGCATGGCACCTCCTGTAATCAGTGCCGTTGGCAGCGTGCATGGGGGTAACAGCAAGGATGACAAGAATGCGGTCGGATATCTGAAAGCTTCTCCCGACGGAAAAAAGCTTGCACTGGCTATTTCACAGAAAAAAGTGATCGAGGTGTTCGATTTTAACAATGAGACCGGTGCGATAACGAATCCCCAAAGTTATACTGCAACAAAGCCAGGTGTCAATCCATACGGCATTGAATTTTCTCCGGATAGCAGGTTCCTGTATGCAACCCTTTTTGAGATTGGCGGGGTTGAACACCCATCAAGGCCATCCTTTATATATCAATTTGATCTGAACAGCGGTCTTTCAAACCCGGTCGTTGTTGATTCGGTCTATGGCGTCCGCGTGGCAGCCATGCAACTGGCAACAGATGGACGGATCTATTTGTCACGTACCAACGTCATCCTTTCAAAGCGCGATTCACTTGAGGTGATTTACAATCCGAACCGTAAGGGAGCTGCGTGTAACTTTAATTTATTAAACAATGACCCGGGAAGTAGTTTACCTTTGCTGGGGCGTAAGAGTATTTACAGTTTGCCAAACCTTGTTCAAAGTTATCTTAATATTCCAACCTTTACCTGGGATAGTGTATGTCATGGGGACGTTACAAGATTTCATCTTACCAACAAAGCAAATATCGACTCATTGACCTGGAATTTTGGAGATGGAGGCACGTCCAATACCCTGGATCCGCTACATGCCTATGCAAATCCCGGATCTTATTGGGTAAAAGTCACCGAAAAATTCAATGGCCAGGCCTTTACTGATTCCGTAAGGGTGACAAACTATCCTTTGCCACCCATCGTCCTTGGTGATACTATTTTATTGTACTCCGGGTCTGCAATTAACCTTCATGCCGGAGGAGGATACACTGATTATCTTTGGTCTACGGGATCACAGGATTCGATTATTAGTGTCGGAAGCCAGGGAGACTATTGGGCCCAGGTTAAAGACATTCATTGTTGCATCAATTCGGATACTACCTTTATAAGGGTATTTGAATATTTCATCCCAAATGCGTTTACTCCGAATGGCGATGGATTGAATGATGTTTTCAGGGTGTACGCCTTGTACAAGAATATCTCCTTTAAAATGGTTATTTATGATCGCTGGGGACAGTTGGTTTTTCAATCCGACAATGTTGATTCGGCCTGGGATGGAATGTTCGATGGCCAATATTGTCCCCCTGCATCTTATGTATGGATAGTTCATATTGGATTTTTGGGACAGGATATTATCACCCAGGGCGATGTTGTTTTTAAAGGAACCGTGACAATAGCAAGATGATAGACGAAAAATATACTCAAATAATTGCAGACGAGCTTAAACAGCCTGCCGGTTTTGTACAGAATACCATTAATCTGCTGGAAAGTGGTGCCACAATACCTTTTATTGCGCGCTACCGGAAGGAGATGACTGGTTCAATGGACGAGGTGGTCATCGCTCAGGTACGCGACCGCCTTGCCCAGCTCAAAGACCTTGATTCACGCCGAACTGCCATACTGAAATCATTACAGGAGCAGGAAAAACTCACTCCTGAGCTGGAATCGGCTGTTAACAATGCTGCCAGCATGGCGGAGTTGGAAGATATATACCTGCCTTATAAACCAAAGCGAAAAACCCGTGCCAGCATTGCCAGGGAGAAAGGTTTGGACCCACTGGCCACTTTGATTTTTTCTCAACGTTACGATGACGTTGCGTTTAGGGCCGAAAAATTTATCGATCCTGATAAAGGAGTAAATTCGGTAGAAGAAGCTATCCAGGGAGCTTGCGATATCATTGCAGAAAAAGTCAATGAGGATAGTTATGCCAGAAAACGTATCCGGTCGTTATTTCAAAAGGAATCGGTGATGTCGTCAAAAGTGGTGAAAGGGAAAGATCAGGATGGAATTAATTTCCAAATGTATTTTGACTATCACGAACCGCTTCACCGGGCGCCTTCGCACAGGCTTCTCGCAATGTTTCGTGGTGAAAATGAGGGGTTTCTCAGGATTTCCGTTGGCGTGGAAGATGAACCTGCACTTGATATTCTTGACAGAATATTTGTCAGGGGAAATAATGCTTCAGCAGCATTGGTGAAAACAGCCATTGCGGATAGTTGCAAGCGATTGCTTTTCCCATCCATAGAGACGGAAATGCGCCAATGGGCAAAGGAGAAAGCTGATACGGAGGCTATCAGGGTATTCGCTGAAAACATGCGGCAACTTTTACTTGCCCCGCCACTTGGACAAAAAAATGTGCTGGCAATTGACCCTGGATTTCGCACCGGATGCAAAGTTGTTTGCCTCGACCGGCAGGGGAAATTGGTTCATAACGAAACAATCTATCCGCATCCTCCGCAGAATGAAGTGAAAGAAGCGATCCATAAGATAAAAAGTTTGGTAAATGCGTATAAAATAGAAGCAATTGCTATTGGAAATGGCACGGCAGGCAGAGAAACCGAACGTTTGATCAAGTCGATTCCTTTTGATCGTGATGTGATTGCCCTGGCGGTAAACGAAAGCGGAGCTTCCATTTATTCTGCCTCAGCCGTTGCCCGGAAGGAATTCCCGGATTACGATGTAACCGTTCGCGGATCGGTATCTATTGGCAGGCGACTCATGGACCCGCTTGCCGAATTGGTAAAAATTGAGCCCAAATCTATCGGGGTGGGACAATATCAGCATGATGTGGATCAGACAGCGCTCATGAAAAGTTTGGAAGATACTGTGATAAGTTGTGTCAACAAGGTTGGGGTCGAGGTAAATACTGCCAGTGAGGAACTGCTTACCTATGTGTCTGGACTTGGTCCTGCATTGGCGAAAAACATGATTGCATACCGCAATGAAAATGGACCTTTCAAGTCGCGAAATGAATTCAGAAAGGTTACCCGTTTTGGAGACAAGGCATATGAACAGGCCGCAGGATTCCTGCGCATCCGGGATGCCAAAAATCCACTGGACAGGAGCTCAGTTCACCCGGAAAGTTATCAGGTGGTTGATCAAATGGTGAAAAAGTTGAATTGTACTGTAGATGAACTTATTGTGAAGCCGGAGCTTCGCTCAAAAATTAAACTGGAAGAATTTACCAGCGAAAAGGTTGGAATGCCTACCCTCCAGGATATTATGCAGGAACTTGCAAAACCTGGCCGTGATCCACGCCAGCAATTCGAAATGTTCGAGTTCGATAAACATATTCATTCAATTAACGATCTTCGCACAGGCATGAAATTACCGGGTATTATTACCAACATTACCAACTTTGGCGTTTTTGTTGATCTGGGGGTACACCAGGATGGTCTGGTCCATATCAGCCAACTTGCCGATCGCTTTGTGAAAGATCCGAATGATGTGGTGAAACTCAATCAAAAAGTGATGGTTGAAGTACTGGAGATTGACATGGAACGCAAACGAATCCAACTTACCATGAAAGGCCAGCATACTAAGGGGGAGGGATAACCGTTTATATATGATATGACGAATTACAAATGACGAATTACGAATGACGAATTACGATGTACTGTAAAGATTCAATGTTTAAGCCGTATAACATACTTTATTTGTTTCTTTTATTTGCTTTCTTATACCCGGCAACAACGAAGGCACAACGGATTCTCGGAGCGGTGAGTTTGGGGATGAATCTCACCCAGGTGGATGGAGATGAGTTTTTTGGTTTTCATAAATTTGGACTCAATGTTGGTCCAATGGTTATTGTGCCATTTGGAAAGAACAAAAACTGGTCAGTGAGCATGGAATTGCTTTATTCTCAGAAAGGGAGTTATCACAGTGGTTCAACGGATTCAACCGAATTCCGGTTAAATCTGGATTATGCAGAGGTTCCTGTGTTGTTACATTTTACCGATAAAAAACTTATTTCAGGCGGTGTGGGCTTTTCTTATGGCCAGCTGATAAATTATAAGGAAACAAAAAATAATTTCTACGACAGCATATTTGTTTATCAGACGGGGCTTTCGAACAGTGATATCTCCGTAATTGCTGATCTTCAGATAAGATTGTGGAGCAAACTGTGGGCAAACGTCCGATATCAATATTCAATCGTAAGCAACAGAACTGTTTTGGTAAAGGATCCCAGTTCATATCCAAGAATTGAATACACCCGTTATCAATACAATAATGTCATAAGTGTCAGGTTGACATGGGTGATAAATCAGGAGAAAATTTCTAAATTACCAAAGAAAACAACTCAAACCGAGTCCTTCTAAAATCAGAACACTCTTTTGATCAATCTTAATTTGTGCGTGTATTTTTGCAGACTCATGTTGTAAATTCCTTCGTGATCGAGGGTGTTTATTTGTACATATCCTGAACAGTGTATGATGCGGTTATGATCCAGGAGCATGCCAACGTGTGTGATATTGCCCTCGGCATCATCGAAAAAGGCGAGATCTCCAGCCTCTGCTTCTGCAAGCAGACTGATTACTTCGCCCTGTGCAGCCTGTTGAGAAGCATCACGAAGCAGTATAATACCTTGAAGTTTATACACCATCTGGATAAAACCTGAGCAGTCGATGCCAAATGGGGAGCGCCCCCCCCACAGGTAAGGTGCATTCATGTAAAGCATCGCATCCCCGATCAATTGTCGTCTTATATTCATGTCGGGATGTAGTCCGGAATTTGCTGCAAGGAGCCGGGATTCCGAAACCTGGCCTTCATAACAAAAGATATGCTGCCCAATATTGAAATGCAATTCACTCAATGCTGGAAGCGAACTCCCGATGATCAATGGAATCATTGAACCTGTCGTTTCACACGAAAGGAGTTGTACAAGGTCAGTGGTAATTGATGTTTCTGCCAAGCTCAGCCGGATAAATTCCTGTTCGTCAATCAGGTTTGCCTGGAGGAGGCTGATCCAACCCTCATACCCATCTATTAAAAGTTTGATCTTTAACCAAAAATTATCCTTCTCAGTAACATGGTATAATTCGCCAAATAAAACCTGGGTAACCATTTCCGATTGGTGTGAAGGTTCTGCCCTCACAGGGATTACACTATGCAGACAAATGCCGGATTCCATTTTCTATGTTTAGGTGGCTGGTGGTATTATATAGTTATATTTTTGTAGTTATTTTCAGTTTGTTTTAGTGATAATTCACGTAAGTAATTTGGGCAAAAATCATAACCATTATTCCATGAAATACCACCAAATTCATCTATTTTTACTTGTTTGAAGTAATCCAGGTCTAATAATCTTGTTGAAATACCTGTGGAAATAAATGGCTTGATATTAATTGTTGTGCTGAAATTATCTGCAAAAAGTACCCAAATAACATAATTGTCTAATGGTTTGACTTCAATTACCGTTTCCATAATTTTATTATTTCAAGGGTTCAATATCTTTTAATTCATTTTTTTGCCTGGCAAGTTCCCAATCCTGCATTAATTCGTCACGATGCTCATCAGCCCATTCCAGAACCAATGTTTTTGCGCGTTTGGGGTACCTACTAACCTCGGGCATATATTTAAAAATAAATTTGATATAAAAGTACAAAAAAAGTTACAATATTTCTCGAACAGAACCACTAATCATTTAAGCATACCATCTTGAATCATTCATTATCTAACACGGGTTTTCATTTCTTTAAGCGAACATCCGCTGCATCCATCACATTTTGATGCAGGTGTTTTAAAAAAATGGAAAAGACGGATGCTGGTCAGCATCAGTGCCGAAAAAATGATTGCCCCAACTATTATGTATTGCCAAATCATCTCAGGATAACATTAAACTGCCAATTTGAAAAACAGCAAAAGATAACAGCCAGGCGAGCATGGTTGTATAAGTAATCAGAAACAAGGCCCATTTCCAGCTTCCTGATTCTCGGCTGACTGTTGCAACCACTGCCACACAAGGCATATAAATCAGGATAAAAAGCAAATATGATATTCCTGCAAGAGGCGAAAAGAGTTTTTGCCCCACGCGTGGACCATCCTGATACGTTGCCTGTTGCAGTTGAATCCCGAGTGTTTTAGGGTTGCCTTTTTCATGAAAATGATTTGAACCAAAGAGAACGCCCATGGTACTCACCACAACCTCTTTGGCTGCGGCGCCTGTGATGAGGCTTACTCCCATGCGCCAATCGAAGCCAAGCGGGGCAATCACCGGTTCAAATGTTTTACCTATTTTGGAAATATAGGAACTTTGGAGTCTCTGTTCCGGACTCACTGAACTGCCTCCCGGAAAATATTCGAGTGCCCAGATCAGGATCACGGCGATGAGGATGATCCCACCCATTTTACTGAGGTACTGCTTGCCTTTTTCCCACATATGCTGAAGAATGACCTGGAATGTCGGCATGCGATAGGGGGGAAGTTCCATGACGAAGGGAGCTTCTTTGCTTTTAAATAAAGTCCTTTTAAAAACCAGTGAAATGAGGATCGCCAAAATGATACCCGTGATATAAAGTCCGAAAATTACAGACCCGGCAAATCTGGGAAAGATCGACCCTGCGATGAGGATATAGACCGGCAAGCGGGCGCTGCATGACATAAATGGGTTGATAAGCATGGTTAGCAGTCTGTCGTTTCGATCCTTGAGCGTCCTGGTAACCATGATGGCAGGCACATTGCATCCGAAACCCATGATTAGCGGAATAAAAGATTGCCCATGGAGTCCTATTTTATGCATGAGTTTATCCATGATAAATGCTGCCCGGGCCATATAACCCGTGTCTTCCATGAGTGAAATAAAGAAGAAAAGGATCAGAATATTGGGGAGAAACACAATTATACTGCCAATGCCATTAATAATTCCGTCAACTAATAAATCTTTAACTGGTCCGGACGGAAGTGTCGTGCTAACCATTGCTCCGATCCATGAAACCAGTAGATCGATCCAGTGTTTTGGAATCTCGCCAAAAGTAAAGGTACACTGGAACATTAGCCAAAGAAAAACAATAAAGACCGGAAATCCCAGTATTTTGTGGGTCAGTACCGAATCGATCCGTTCACTTACCGATTTTAATGGGTTCTCTGTGTTGACTGTTTGCTGGGTCTCC
This sequence comes from Bacteroidota bacterium, assembly GCA_037139855.1. Classification (GTDB taxonomy): domain Bacteria; phylum Bacteroidota; class Bacteroidia; order Bacteroidales; family FEN-979; genus CAIVAT01. The sequence goes on along the minus strand of JBAXFM010000009.1, from coordinate 19,439 downwards.
TTCAAAGCGCCGGCCACAAAACCATATTTGGCATCGGTGGTCAAGGTGGAAGAGTCTTCTTTGAAAGCAGTTTCAAGTCGGAGGATTTCCTTTTCAGAAACGCGTCTGATGGCCTGAAAATGATCTGAAGATTCGATGGCAGCCAGAACAGCGGCATCTTTTTCAAGGAGTTTGATGCTATAAAACCTTGATGAAATACGGTCAGTAAGCGATTTGTCCTGCCAGATAACGTCTTGTATTTTCCCGATCGACCGCTCAAGTTCATTGCCATAGTTAATATGAACGTGCCGAACAACAGGATCACGGTCTTCGAAAACCTCGATCAGGCGGTCGAAAAGTTCAGTTATCCCGGTTCCTTTTGAGCTTACAGTGGGTATGACCGGAATTCCCAGCAAATTGCCAAGGGCAGAGTAATTGAGTTTGTTACCTGTTTTCTCATATTCATCATACATGTTGAGGGCAATCACCACCCTGATATCCATGTCAATCAATTGGGTTGTGAGGTACAGATTTCGTTCGAGGTTGGACGCATCAATCACATTTACCACAATGTCGGGAATTTTCTCGGTAATATGGGTTCTTACGAAAAGTTCTTCGGGTGAATAAGCTGTTAATGAATAAGTTCCCGGAAGGTCGGTGATATTAAAGGTGTAACCTGAATGCTTGAATTTGGCTTCTTTTGAATCAACGGTCACTCCGCTGAAATTTCCTACTCTTTCGTGCGAACCGGAAGCATAATTAAACAGGGTAGTTTTTCCGCAGTTGGGATTGCCAACCAATGCGATATCGATGATTTTCCCCCGGTCGCCATCGTCAAATCTTTGTGATCGCTCTTCAATGGTTCCCCGATATCCATCTATTTCAGGCGATAGAGTTCCATGGATGTTTGTATCAGATGCAGATAATACGTCGATTAGACGTGCTTCACTCTGCCGGAGAGAAACGTGGTAGCCCATGATTTTATACTCGATGGGATCCTGTAATGGTGCTGCTTTCACAACGACTACTTTCCTGCCTTTCACAAAGCCCATCTCAGTGAGGCGTTTCCGAAACGCACCACGGCCTTTCACCTTTGTGATCAGACCAGATTCACCTTGCTTAAGTTCAAAAAGGGTAGCCAATTAATTTGGATTAAATTAATGCAAAGGTAATGAAAAATGGCTTCGCCCGTTATGGATGTGGGTATTTTACTATATGGTTTCCAGGTATGGCAGCGCTTCAGGTCCCAGGTTAAAGATTACATCCAGAATGCTTAGTCCCGGAATAAAACCATGACGGGATTCGAAAACCTGGGTGTAATGTTGCAGGTGGCTGTTCTGGCCGGTATATTTTGCGCCGAATACTGTTCGGTAATCATAGATTCCGAGGGGTGATTTTTCGAACTGTGTAGTGAACCTGATTGACCGGTTGATTTTAAATAACTGTATGAGTGTCTTAAGAATTTCTGTATTCAAATCAATCAAAAACCTGTAATTCTTTTCAAAAAAGGAAACAAAATGATCCTGGTAATAAAGAAAAAACGGCGAATTGTTGTACGCCGTTTCTATTGACCTCCAATGAATCTTTTGCCAGGGCTGATGCTCCGAAATCAGTATGTCTTTCGTAAGTGTATGATTTCCGTTTGTCCTGATTACCGGGATGCTCAAGGTTTGCTGTCCGTTAGGGCCAAAGATTGTACAATGGTTCCTGCACGTTTGTTTTGTGTAACTTTCAAAAGCTTCAATTACGATGTCGTCAGCCCGAAGTACTTCAGCCATGTAACTGACAGAAGGAAAGTAGGCCGTTGTGAAAAGAACGGCCATCAGTTGGCTTCTTTCAACAATACGTCGCTGATTGCTTGTTTGAGCGAATCTTTTGGCAAGGCGCCAACTGACATCTGGGGCTGGTCGTTCAACGGAACGAACAACATGGAAGGGATGCTCCGGATACCAAAAGCTCCGGCGAGTTCCTGCTCAGCCTCCGTGTCAATTTTATAGATGTCAATTTTCCCGGCATACTCTGTTGCGAGTTCTTCGAGAATGGGAGCTACCATTTTACATGGGCCGCACCAATCGGCATAAAAGTCAATAATACAGGGTTTTGTGCCCTCGAATTTCCATTCTTGATTTTGTTCGAAATTGAAGACCTTCGCTAAGAAGGATTCTTTAGTTAAATGCTCTACCATTATATAGGAATTAAAAATTACAAATTAAAAATTACATTATGTCTCCTAATCCACTTGGCCGCTTGCCAGCTATTTTACAACCAGCACATTCTGGATCATCTCCACGTAAGCAGGTTTCTGCATGGCGCCTACCGACATTTGAGGTTTCCCGTTTTTAGGAACAAACAAAACAGCCGGGATTGAATTTATATTGAATAACCCTGCCAGTTCACGTTGCTCATCTGTGTTAACTTTATATATCCTGACTTTGCCGTTATATTCTTTTGAAAGTTCCTCCATAATCGGGGCAACCATTTTACATGGCCGGCACCAGTCTGCATAAAAGTCAATAATTACCGGTTGGTCGCCTTTGAAAATCCATTCTTTTGGGTTGGCTTTATAATCCCACACTAGTTTTTGAAATGATTCAGCAGTAAGTTTATTTACCTGCCCTTCGGTATTTGTGCTGCTGCCGTTGTCGGTATTATCGGTATTGCTGCATCCATTGAAAGTGAAGGAAACCAGGAATAATAAAAGGAAAGTCAGTTTTTTCATTTTTTTGTGTTTGATTGACGCTGCAAAGATATAAATAAAATTTAAACCAATCGCATAAATATCACTATTTTTATTAATTTTGCATTCTGATTCTTTTTATCGTATGTCTGTATCTTTTAAACAACTTGATATTAGCGAACTGGCTGGGTTCTTCTCCAATGAGGAGGACTGTCTGAAATTCCTTGCAGAAAAAAAATGGGCATCCGGCTTTGTTTGTAATAAATGTGGTAATACCAATTATTGCAAAGGCAAAACGTTGTATGCACGTCGTTGTACCCGTTGCAAAACGGAAGAATCGGCTACGGCACACACAATATTTCACCGGTGCCACATCCCCATTACAGAAGCGTTTCGCATTGTTTACCTTGTTTGCCATGACCCTGCTGTTTCCACTTACGAACTCTCAAGGTTGCTCGACCTTCGTCAGATGACCTGCTGGAAACTGAAAAGCCGGTTGGTTGACTGTATTAAGAACAGAGGTGAGGTTGACATATTATTCAATGAGAAAAAAAATGGTTAATTTCGTGAATCCAATCCAGAACGAATGTCAATCCTCATTAAAGATATTAAAGAACTCATCCAGGTTGAAGACAAACCGCAGCGCATGGTTTCAGGGCATGCCATGTCAACAGTAAAAACTATCAGGAATGCCTGGCTCCTGATAGAAGGTAGCCGGATAAAAGACTTTGGGCCAATGCCATGTCCTGGATCAGTTACCGCAAATTATGATCCGGAAGGCGATATCATTGACGCAACGGGAAAAATGGTTTTTCCCTCCTTTTGCGATAGTCATACCCACCTGGTTTATGCCGGAAGTCGTGAAATTGAGTATATTGACAAGATAAAAGGGCTCAGCTACGAAGAAATTGCAAAGAGGGGAGGCGGGATTTTAAATTCGGCAAAGCGATTGCATGAATCAACGGAGGAAGAACTTGTGGAGCAAGCCCTGGGGCGTTTAAATGAGATCATGATGTATGGCACTGGCGCAGTTGAAATTAAAAGTGGTTATGGGTTAAATGTTGAGGATGAACTGAAAATGCTGCGAGTAATCCGTAAACTTAAAACACTTTCGCCGGTAAAGATTGTACCAACTTTTCTTGGCGCTCATGCGGTACCTGCAGATTATAAAGGCAGGCAGGATGAATTTGTCGATTTGGTGATAAGTGAAATGATACCGATGGTTGCGTATGAAGATCTGGCCGACTTCATTGATGTATTTTGTGATCGGGGCTTTTTTACAGTTGAAGAGACAGATCGCATCCTGAATGCCGGAATGAAATACGGAATGCGGGCCAAGATCCACGCCAACGAACTGGATTATTCTGGTGGAATAGAGGTTGGAGTGAAATACAACGCACTTTCAGTTGATCATCTGGAATTTACCGGAGAAAAGGAAATAGCATGTTTACTAGGAACCGATACCATGCCTACCATATTGCCGGGAGCTGCATTTTTCCTGGAGATGGCTTACGCTCCGGTTCGTAAAATGATCAATGCAGGACTTCCTGTTGCCATGGCCAGCGATTTTAACCCGGGTTCATCGCCTTCCGGAAATATGCAGTTTATCCTATCAATGGCTTGTATAAAATACCGGATGCTGCCTGAAGAAGCCATCAATGCAGTGACCATCAATACGGCTTACGCCATGGGATTGAGTGATGATTATGGTAGCATTGCCCGTGGAAAAATTGCAAATTGCTTTATCACGAAACCCATCTCCACCTACTCTTTTATGCCTTATTCCTATGGGAGTAACAAAGCAGACCAGATAATTCTGAATGGTAAATTAATCAAACCAGTTGAGCAGAAATGAAAAGAGGCTGCATCAACATAGTGAAGCAGCCCCTTTTGACAATTAATTGTATAGGTTGAATGGGTTAGTTAATCATGATTTTTCCTTTAACCATCAAATCTTTACCGGTTAACATATACACATACAAACCAGCAGGAAGATTGTTTCTTTCCAGCATCATGGTATTGGAATTAACTTTCATCCGATAAACTTCTTTTCCAACCATGTTGTAAAGGATAAAAGCTATATTATCGTTTACATTTACACCCTCAACAACAACCTGTGCCTGGTTTTGCATTGGATTGGGTATGATCCGTACCTGTGGTGTGCTTGCCAGTGTTTGCTCATTGACATCAAGAACCGGTGAACATTGGGTACCAACCGCAGCTCCCCAGGTTTCGGATCCCTTTTTGAAATAAACCAGTCGGTAAAACTCCTGGGTGCTTTGATCATCACGGTAATATTCTGTCAGGCCAAGGCCTTCAGAATAACTGCGGTACAATGTAACGCTTCCGGTTGGAATGATCCAGCAGGAATTCATAAAACGATATTTATCTTCGGTTACTTTTTTGGTTTGGCGGTTGTTATAGGCTTTCATGAAACGTTCAAACTGCGAAGCATAAACATTCTGACGTACAAACTGATCTGGAAAACGCAAAATGGTTGAGTCGAGCAGCATGACATTGAACTTGTATTTGGTTACAATCGTATCGTGGATATAAACATGGTTATTGCCAGGATTGGTGATAGTACTTCTGCAACGATCGAATTTATAAATTACCGAGTCAATGTTTGCGCCATAAGTTGTCTTTGAAAATACGGTCTGAATCTCTTTCCATGTTGTATTGGGGCCACCGGTGGATGAGTTGGTATATCCTGAGTAGTGCAGGGCATCGCCGATATTGAAACTGTAGACTTCTTTCCAGCCAAAATCCTGAATGCCGATTACTGGTTTCAGCTTTCCGACCATGGTGTAATTTGTTGTATCGAATGGAACAAGATTCATGTCAAAGGTCCTCGTCAACCCATAATGCTTGCTCAACTTAAGGTATTTCCCATTCCACGGACTTGATATTGCCAATCCGTCGTTCCGTCTTGCCTGAAGTTCTATTCTCATTACATCATCAATCACTCCCATTACACTATCTGGGCCTATCGATGATACCCTGGCTTCCAGGTATGTTCCCGATGTGAGCTTTGCAAATCGCCATTTATCATCCAGTTGAGCTTTAGCGTAAATGTAAATGGTGTCCTTGTTTTTATTAAAGAAATAGAACATCCAACTGCTGGTCTGTCTGTAGACTTTTCTTCCAAGGATGGAGCCTTTGGTGGTGTCTTTGCAGTCTGCTACCGTATCACGGAGGGTCGGAAATGAATAGAATATCGTATCTGTTCCACCAGGTAAGGTGTAGCTGGTTGTTTTAAAGGTCTTTAGGGTGGTCGTGTTCATCTTTTTGTAAAATGCCGGCCCTGCAGAGCAAATGTTGGTGTAATTCTGCGCATGGAGCAGAATGGGAGCAAGAAATAAAATGGTAAATATGATCTTTTTCATAGGTGGTGAATTTTTTTACAAAAATAGCTAAAATAGTTAAAGAAAAGACAACCTTCCAAACAGAAAGGTTGCCTTATTCAAACAAGTTTAAAAGAAAATTATTTTGTTTTAGCAGGAGATTTTACAGATGGTTTGCTTAAGGCAGCATCTGTAGCATCAAGCAATGGTTTGATGGATATTTCATTGCCAACGGCATTTTTCATCCAGAGTTGAGGGATCAAACGCCCGGACGAATAGATCCGAATGGCTTCATCAGCGAAGTTTTTGCCTTTTAAAAACTGATCAAGCTGGAAGTCGATGAGGTGGCCTACCGGGTAATTCGACAAATATAAAGGATTGTCAATCATATGGGAATAAATGGCCAGGATTGGAGTGTCTTTTATGCCGAATACCGGAGCGTAATATTGGTTCCATACTTCGATGGCTGTTTTAATGACAGTTTCTTTGAGTTGTTCTTTTGTCGCATTGGGGTTTTCATACAGCCATTTCCACACTTTCATGTCCAGCATTGAAACACCCATGATTTCGTAACTCATCCAGAAATTATCAATGGCAGCCAACGCTTCTTTGTCAGGGTCGTTGTCTTTGATGCCGAGCAATTCCAGGTCATGTTTCTGGAAGGTAAATGCAAATGCCTCGGTAAAAGCTGTATTCGGAACGCCCTGCATCATGTAATTATCAACCATGTACAGTGAAATCGTTTGTTCCACATTATGACCAAGTTCATGAACTGCAATGTTATATCCTTTATAGTCCATACCCGCTTTGCCGATTCTGGTCCGCAGATGAGCTTTGTCACCCTTCATTTGTGCACCCCAGGCATGTCCGCTACCCCGGGCAGGGTCAACAGTGATGTGTGATGCAATCTCTTTTGCTTTGTCTGCTTTGAAACCTAATTTAAGCAGGATGTTTGGAATGTCAGCTTCAAAAGCCTGCGTATTCGGATATTTTGCGCGGGTTGTTTTATCAAGCAGCTCCATGTTCATGTTGCTGCGCGGTTTAAACCCATCGTACCAGATATCAAACGGTTGAAGGGGGCGGCCAAGCCTTTTACTGATCAGCTCGCCAACTTGCCTGACCTGGGCAGAAGAACAAAATTCAGTGAAGAGTTTCTCAACTTGTTCCTGTGGAATTTCCATGCCACCATCGAAAGCACGCATAATATAGGTAGGATACATGGGGGTATATGGATCCATCAGCTTCATATTGTTGAAGAGATTGAGGAGGGTAGCATACCTGGTATCGGGTTCTGGCGTGTTTGCAACCTCCTTACCATCTTTAAAAACCTTATTGGAAACAGGGTTCCACTGAAAGGAGGGGTTGTTGATCACACTGTCGGGAATATCCTGATTGATGATATGGAGCATCACCTGGTAGATCATTTGTTGCTTCTGTAGTCCTTCATCTCCCTTGTAGTAATTAGCTTTCAGCTCATCCCGCAGGTTCCAGTGCGACAAGAGTTTCATTTCTTTGTCAAAGTGGGTTTTTCCCTTTTCATCGAGGAGATTGCCAACATAAATGTTATAACCTGAGATGTAGTTATCAGCATTGGTGAGCGCTTCGGCAATTTTAACATTAACATCGGCCGGCACACGGGCTGTAAATAAATCCCCCATCCTGACTTGTGCCCATTCTGCACGACTCCATTTTGGTCCCGACTCCTCTTTTTCCTTCAGGGAATAGAATGGGAAATTGAGTGCGGTAACAAATGCAAGTTTATTGGTAAAAAAATCGTCGTTGAAATGTGCTCCCGGTTCATAGGCTCCAAAAACTTCATCTATGTCGAGCATTTCGCCAATATCGAGGTGCATTCCACGTTTCAGGTCGAGACTGATCATGTTGAAATGGCCAAACAGTGATTCCCAGTTGGCACAAAACCTGTTGAACAAGATTTCCAGTTTTGCCGGGTCTCCTACAAAATATTTCAGGCAGAATGCTTCAAATTCTTTTTCGTTACCATCTTTGGAAGTCCAAAGGGTTGCACATTGTTTCACCCCTTTTTCCATCCTGGTTTTACTGGTTTCGCCAAATTGTTTAGTTAGTTTGATCATCACAGAATCAATGGTTTGTTGTTTAATGAAGGAAACCGATATTTTTTCATTGTTTTTATCAACCGGTTTACATTGCCCGAAAAAGAGGGCCAATGGGAGCAAAAGGAACAGGATTTTTTTCATGGTTTGGGAATTTGTGAATGAAGTAACAAAGGTAAGTAATTGTGGGGAAGTGACAAATAAAATGGTGGACAAGTGGACAAGTGGACGGGTGGTCTAACATTTTTTCTAATTTTGCAGGGTAATTTATTATTTCACCAGTTCACTATTTCTCAATTCGCTATTTCACTATGAAACAACTCATTGAATGTGTCCCCAATTTTTCTGAAGGTCGCGACATGAACGTGATCAAGACTATAACCGACGAAATTGAAAAAGTTGAAGGGGTAAAGTTATTGGATGTTGACCCGGGCGCCGCCACCAACCGCACAGTGGTTACATTGGTTGGTACTCCTGATGCAGTTATTGAGGCTGCTTTCAGGGCGATTAAGAAGGCATCGGAAGTAATTGACATGAGCAAGCATCATGGGGAACATCCACGCTTCGGGGGCACTGATGTGTGTCCATTGGTTCCCATTTCGAACATCAGCATGGAGGAAACAGCCCTTTTTGCCCATAAACTTGCAGATAGAGTAGGGAAAGAATTGGAAATTCCTGTTTATTGCTATGAGAGTGCCGCACTAACGCCTGAACGGCGCAACCTGGCAAATTGCCGTTCAGGGGAGTATGAAGGATTACCGAAAAAGCTTGAAGATCCGCACTGGAAGCCTGATTTCGGACCTGCGAGGTTTAATTCCCGTACCGGTGCTATTGCCATCGGCGCCCGTGATTTTTTAGTCGCTTACAATATCAATTTGAATACGACCTCCACGCGCCGCGCAAACGCGATAGCATACGATATCCGTGAGAAAGGGCGACCTGTTCGCGAGGGCAACCCCATAACCGGTAAAATTAAAAAGGATGAGACAGGCAAGGAAGTTTGGGTACCCGGCGCGCTCAAGGCCTGCAAGGCAATTGGCTGGTTTATCGAAGAATATGGTATTGCTCAGGTGTCGATCAACCTGACCAATATCAGCATTACTTCGGTTCATGAAGCATTTGAAGTATCATGTCAGAAAGCCCAGGAACGTGGCATGAGGGTGTCAGGATCAGAACTTGTGGGCCTTATACCTAAGAAGGCGATGATCGATGCCGGGAAGTACTTTCTGCACAAACAGCAAAGGTCGGTTGGAATTTCGGAAGAGGAGATTATAAAAATTGCGGTTAAATCACTGGGATTGGATGACCTGAAACCTTTTAATCCCCGGGAAAAGATTATTGAATACCTGCTGGAGAATCCAAAGGATAAACAACTGGTTGGTATGACAGCTGAAGGATTTGCAAATGAAACTGCTTCTGAATCACCAGCTCCGGGTGGCGGATCGGTTTCAGCTTACATTGCGGCTTTGGGCGTTTCATTGGGTACCATGGTGGCCAATCTTTCATCACATAAAGCTGGCTGGGACGAACGCTGGGAAGAGTTTTCTTCCTGGGCAGAAAAAGGGCAAAAACTGAAGGAAGAATTACTATACCTGGTTGACGAAGACACCAGGGCATTCAATAAAATCATGGATGCATTCGGTCTTCCAAAGGGTACCGATGAGGAGAAAAAATCGCGAACTGCAGCTATCCAGGAGGCAACAAGGTATGCCATTGAGGTGCCATTCCGTACCATGCAAAAATCATTCGAATCGTTTGAAATTATCAGGGCCATGGTTGAAACCGGTAATCCCAATTCTGTCACTGATGCGGGAGTCGGGGCGCTTTGTGTACGTTCGGCTGTGATCGGAGCTTTTCTGAATGTAAAAGTCAATGGCGCCGGATTTAAAGACAAAGCGTACCTTGACGGAATTATGATTCAGGCGGAAGAACTGGTAGAAAAAGCAAAAACCGCAGAAGAAGAAATTCTGACTGCGGTCAATGTGAAAATTTCAAGCTAGTTTGATAAAGGGTGCCACAAGTTATGTTTAATTCACCCATATTTTTTCAGTACTCACTCCATGACAGGCGTTACAGTTTCCTGAAGTAACCATTGGTGACATGTTTTGCACGCTACCGGAGGTTCCTTTGACTTGTGCATAAACACCTGTTGCCGGAATCGAATAACCGGTAGTGTAAAAATTACCTTTACCATCAATTTCAATGGTTGCAACAAGGTTTCCTGTCCCATTTGGACCCGAAAATAAAAAGATATTACCATTTGCATTGGCCGATGCCATACTCTGCGTATAAACAGAACCAGCAACGCCAAACCATCCTTTCCCTGAACCACCTGAGGCATGGCACGACTGGCAGGGTTTCCCGTTGTTGTGACTTTCAGTTTCATTATGCTGTGAAACCATTGTCGTGCTTCCGGATTCATCTTCTTTTTTGCAACCTGATATAATAAAAATCAGCGACGCAATGATCAATAAGATTCCTGAGATTTTCATGTAGAGAATTTTAATTGGTTGAATATAGATACGTCTATATGTCGAAAATATTGCCCGGTATTTTTTGGGCAAGTATGATAACTCAGGTGTTGGTTTGAATGAAAGTAAAATGGACAAGTTGTCAAGAAGTCAACCCGGGTAAGGAAATAATAAATGTACTGCCAAATCCGGGGTTGCTTTGGGCCCGGATGGTCCCGCCGTTTTTTTCGATAAACTCTTTACACAGAATCAATCCCAGTCCTGTTCCTTTTTCATTGTCAGTGCCCCTGGTTTTAACCACTTTCCCTGTGAAAAATAAATTTGCCAGGTTCTCCGGGGAAATGCCAATGCCGGTGTCTGAAATAGAAATTTCCCACATGCTGCCGGCTTGGGCAGCCCGGACAGTTATCTGCCCTCCCTTTGGTGTAAATTTTAACGCATTGGACAATAAATTCCGAATGGCGGTTAACATCGAATTCTTGTCGGCATATATGAAACAATCGGGTTTAACCAGACTATTCAGCAGAATCTGTTTCTTGTCGGCGGCAGTTTGAAGCAACAGAATGGTTTCATCGATGAGCTCGCCGATGTTAAGTTTCTCAAAGTTTAACTGGATTTTACCTGTTTGAATGCGTGACCATTCGAGTAAATTTTCAAGCAGGTTGAATGCAGTTTGTGAAGAGCTTTGGATGTTCTGGATATATTGGATCCTTTCCTCATCCGTGATTTCATGGTATTCCTGCAAAAGGAGATCTATAAACCCAAGAATACCATTAAAAGGGCTTCTCAAATCGTGTGAAATTATTGACATAAACAGGTCGCGGGAGGCATACAATTCACGTAGCTGATCTTCAATTTTTTTCTTTTCGCGCAAAGCATCCGTCATTTGATTAAAAGCAACGGAAAATTCGCCAAGGTAGCTGACCTTCTGATTGTAGTCGCCCCGGGCAACCTGTTGTGTTTGCCAGGTAAGATGCCGAAGGTTAGACTGTAGTTGCTTATAATGTGATATGACATAGTTCTGACGGGGCGGATCAAAGTCAAGATTGCCATCGGCAAGGGCATTGATGAAGTCGACCCCTTCAAAATACTGGTAAATGAATTTTTTAAAAGTGCTGTTGAAGGAAAAGCTTTTTTGATCTCCGGTAGTTTCGTCATCGAGGTTGTTCAGCAGGTCAAGACCTTCCTTGTAGTCACCAGCCATGAGCAACTTGAGCACCTCGTTACATTTACTTAAATCTTCCGCCTCGTTTTTATCCATGATTTGATGATGATGGGATCATGTCAACAGTGAAGCGACAGGTACGATCACCGGTTCCCCAACAGTCAATCTCCTTTACGTTGAATGTTTTACCGGTATAAAAATGCATGATTCCAGCGATGAAACCTTCATCATAATCACAAACTGCAACGCCACCGTAGGGAAGCCCGGAACAGTCAAGGTCTTCTGAAACTGTTAGAATAAACGACAAGTTCTCCATGTCGGCCTTCTCAATCCGGAGTAATCCGATGTTATAATTGAGCAGCTGATCGGTAAGGTTTGCGACAAACCCGTTGAAATCGAGGGTTGTATCAAGAACATTTTTACAAAACTCCACACCTGATTTAAACCCCGCTTCTATAAACAGATCATTTGCTTTTTCAGCGCCCAAATGTTTTTCAAGAACTTCGCGCATAGTATACTGCATCAGGCGGTACACTGCAACGAGTGTTGTAGGGCCAAGTTTTGGGCGTCCCAGGGCGATATCACCAAGGTCTTTCCACTGAAAGTTATATTTGCTATGTGTTTCCATAGGGAATGTTTAAACAGTCGTTATTATAACTTGTAAAGTTATCAATAAGTATCTGATAAAAAGTAATGTTACAAAAAAAGCCGGATGGAGTCCGGCTTTTTGATGACACAGGGAAGCGTGTGTTATTTTTTCGGAGCAGCAGGTGCAGTTTGTGGGCCTGGAGCTTTTGTTGCTGCAGGAGCCTGTACCTTACCTAAAAACTTACCGTCTTTGTCAAACTGGTAACCATATTTTTGGCCCTTTGCTTCAACAACTGCAACATAGGTTAGTACTTTGTTCTCTTCAACTTCGCCTGCCCTGGCAATGGTTCCTCCTGGAACATTTGTTGATACCCATTTAGTTACTTCTTTGGGTAACTGGTCGGGTTTCAGTTCGGTCATTTTTTTATCCTGAGCGAAAACCACCATGGAAAACATGGCAGCGATCATTAAAAAGAGTAATTTTTTCATGATGTTGGTTTAAAGGTTATGAATGAATTGTAAAGATAAATAAAAAAGGTCAGATCAACTGATCTGACCTTTTTTACAAACAAATTAAAACTACTTTTTAGGAGTTTCAGCTGGTTTTTCTGCTTTCTTCTCAGTTGTTTTAGCTGCTTCTTTTGTTGCAGGCGCTGCGGTTGGTTTAGCTGCATGTTTGGCAGGTGTGGCTGCAGGAGTTGCTGCAGGTGTTGCTGCTGCTTTTGTAGCTTCGGTTTTTGCTGGTTCTGCTTTCTTTTCAGCTGGTTTAGCTTTTTCCTGAGTCTGAGCAAACATTCCAAGGCTGAACATACCCATCAGGGCAACTAACATTACTTTTTTCATGTTTATTTTAAATTAAGGTTAAATAGATAAATGTTGAATGTGAATGTTGAAAATTAATAAACTATTTTTTTACCGGAGCCTGGCAGCATTCAAGCGAGCAGGACTCTTTCCGGAGAAATTTTCCATCTTTATCAAAGAACAGTTTTTCGTGGGTTTTATCTTTGTTGACACATATATCAAAGGTGATAACCCCTTTGGCGTCCACTTTGAAAACTTTGTCAATGGTATACCCTGTGAAATTCTTTGAAATATATTCTAAAATGGGTTTTTGGAGTTCTGTAGCCTGTAATTCTGTTTTAGTTTGAGCGAAAACAGCCAAACTGAAAACTCCAAGGATAAAAATCAAAAAGGCTTTTTTCATAAATCAGAGATGCACAGTTGATATAAAATTAATGGTGCAAATTTGAGCTATGATTCTGTTGGAATTTTGTAGCGCAGGAAAATATTTCAGGGGTTCAAGGTAACTGATGAAATTGTAAGGGTATGCAACCCTTCATGGTGTAAATAGTCTACCTTAAATTGATAAAGATCAGCAATTTTTTGAACGATTGAGAGTCCCAGACCTACTGACTCTGAATGGTTTTCCGATTTTCTGAATCGTTGGAACAGCTCACTCGGGTTTGTTTTCATTGTAACCCCTGTGTTGGTAATGATAAAACAATCATGTTTTACAATCAAATCTATACGTCCATTGCCGATATTGTGCCTGATGGCATTGGATATGAGGTTAGTAATGAATATTTCTGCTAAAACGGGGTTCATTTTCAAGTATGAAGAAAAAGAGTAATTTTTTGTTATGGTAATTCCCCTGTGTTCGATCATCTCTTCAAAGTGTTGGATTGTTTTATCGAGTAGCATTCCAACATCGATCTTTTCCGTATGAAGAAACTGATTATTTTCAATTTTCGAGATCAAAAGTAAACCCTGATTTAATTTTGACATGCGGGTGGTTGCTTCAAACACAGCGCTGATCAGTTGAAGTTGTTTTTCATCCAGGTTCTCCTTCTGGATGAGCAGTTCAAGTTTTGATTTGATAATGGCCAAAGGTGTTTGCAGTTCATGTGCTGCATTTTCGTTAAATTCTTTGAGATTCAGATAATCAAACCGGATTTTTTTTGACATTTTTTGCAGGGTTTGATTCAATAGGTCAAATTCATAAATATTTGTTTTTTTGAATTCGAGGGGTGTTTCCTGGTTGATTTCATAATTACTGAGATATTGTAATGTGCGGTAAAAGGGGATCCAGACACGCCGGGTAATGAAATAATTTACCAGTACCAGGAGGAGAAGCAGGCTGATGAATACCAGTGCCAGCGAGATGACAATTTCTGTGATCAGGTTTTCTGAATCGCGTAAAGGTTTGTAAATGTTTATGGTGTAGCCTTTTTTTCCGATAGATGTGTTTTCGGTGAATAAATGCCGGAAGGAGGCAAAAGTTCCCAGGTCACTATCGTACATAAGTGTATCCCGGATATATCCAGATTTTTTCTGAGGAGAATTAAGGATGGTGACATCAATCATGTGCCCAAACACGAGGCGAAAATCGGGAACACTGTCGGAATAATTGATCGTTTGCTCGATCAACAGTTTCTCTTCGTTGAGGGTTTCATCCAGCTGACGTTTGAAAATATGATGAAGGAGGTTGAAAATCAGTAGCCCGCTGATGATGAAAACTATTACAGAGATATAAATATACGACCTGGATGTGCTGGTTAGCAACTTCATTGATCCGTGAATTTATAACCCATTCCATAAATGGTCTTGATATAATCTTCTCCGCCTTTCTCCATTATTTTTTTTCGAAGATTTTTGATATGGGTATAGATAAAATCAAATGAATCAGCCATATCCATTTCATCGCCCCACAAATGTTCGGCAATGGCTTCCCGGGTGAGGATGCGGTCCTTGTTCGACAGAAAGAATACAAGCAAATCATACTCTTTTTTTGTCAGGATCAATGCTTGTCCATTTACTGAAACCTCCATTTGCTCGGGAAGAAGTCGAAGATCGTTGAACACAATTTCGTTGACCCCCCCAAAGCTTCTTCGGCGAATAATAGATTTGATACGTGCATTGAGTTCAGGAAGATGAAATGGTTTTGTAAGATAATCATCAGCGCCAATTTCAAGCCCTGTTATTTTATCATCCAGTGAGTTTCTGGCTGATATAATAATAATGCCGGTTTCGGATTTGTTTTCTTTCAGTGCACGGATAACATTCAGGCCATTGCCATCAGGCAGGTTGATGTCAACAATAATGCAGTCGTAATGATATAAATTGATTTTTTCAATGGCATTTTCAAAATCAAGTACTGCTTCACAAAGGTAATTCTCCTTCTGAAGGTATTCGGTGATGGACCCGGCAAGCTCTTTTTCGTCTTCAATCAGTAAAATCTTCATAGGAAAAACAGGGCATTTGGTTAGTTTCGGACACAACGCACGTGGAATGCATTTACACGGCTCGATGGATAAAGCGAAACGCTTGGATTGAATATGTTGAGTCCGCGGGCAGTGGCATAACCGGCAGATATCGCTGCCGAAGTCCAGAACATGGTGCCTGTTGTAGTACCGGTCATAAAAGCCCATGTGTTATTGTTGTATAGTAACCCTTCTAGCAGTCCATGAAATCCATTAATGTTCAGTAAATCCTTCAGTTCACTTCCTGCGTTACCATTGCCTGAATTTCCAAGGATCAGATTATCCCATTCTGACACGGATGCCACATGCCATCCAGGCATGCATATATCCTGATAACCTGTGATTTCCTGGTATTGCATCAACTCTCCCCACTGGTAGTAACCTCCGGAAATACTGCATTGGGAGGCAACGTTGTTTTGACAATATTTTTCAATGAGGCAGTTTTCAGTTTGAGATTGTGATTTATCGGTGTAATTCCCATAGTTGAGGTTGGTTGCTGTCCAGCATCGGGAGGTTGGCCCAGCGCTTTCCAGGAAGGTCGGATATATCTGGTTATCACGATAATCCTTTACCGTTCCGGGGCAGGGATCATTGGAATTAGAACCATACACTGTAATGACAGCCGATTTTTCGTCAAAACAACTGAATGTATTCGTGTAGCTGTAAGTAATGTTGTGATTAATACCGTTTGAGGTTCCACCTCCAATTACATTGTTGTTTGAAGGGTCGAACACGAAAACGCCCGGGCTTATTTGTGATACGCCGGTTCCTGTGTATATACCACCGGTGCCTACAGGTCTTCCGCCTTTAAGCACGATTG
This sequence comes from Bacteroidota bacterium, assembly GCA_037139855.1. Taxonomy (GTDB): domain Bacteria; phylum Bacteroidota; class Bacteroidia; order Bacteroidales; family FEN-979; genus CAIVAT01. The sequence goes on along the minus strand of JBAXFM010000009.1, from coordinate 3,063 downwards.
GTCTGCCATTTTTTGTAGTTTTAATATCATTGCAAATTAATAAATCAACAATGGGTTTGGGGTGAACCGTGATGTTGAACGATGACGATAATGGCCCTGATCCACAACCGTTTTCCCCTTTCACTGTGAGTACTCCCGAGGTTGCGGATGCTGAAAAGTCGATTTGAAGTGATGCGTTGTTGTTGTGAAGTGTAACGCCTGTTCCGGAATATACCCATGTGTATGTCAATACGTTTGTAATCGGGTCAACCCGGTATCCGATGCCTGTTTCAGGGGTACACACCACTGCCCCACTGATGCTGGTAATAACACCGGCTGGTCCGGGTAATGGATTGACAAGCACCGGTTTATCAGATGGTGTTCCAAAACTGCAAAGTGCGTTGTATCCTTTTACGGAGAAGTTACCGGAAATTGCTGAGGATGAAAATATACATGTAATCTGGTTCGTGGTTGCTCCGTTTACAATTGTTACCCCTGATGGCACGGACCATTCGTACAAAATAGCATTCGCCACCGGGGCAATAGAATAGGTAATCTGATCGGGCCCCTGACACAACGTTGAAGGGCCTGTAATGGGGCCTGCTGGTCCGGGAAGAGGGTTAACGGTGACTGGCATTAACATTGAAGTGCCAAAGCTGCATTCTGGATTAAATCCTCTTACCGAGATACTCCCTGAAATAGCTGAATTCGTAAACAGGCAGGTGATCTGGTTTGTGTTGGCGCCGGAAAGTATGGTAACCCCTGATGGAACTGTCCACTCGTATAAGGTAGTATTTGCGAGTGATGAAATGAAATAGGTAACAGGATTGGGCCCCTGACAAACAGTAGCAGGACCATTGATAGGCCCGGCTGGTGCCGGAAGCGGATTAACCAGCACCGGTTTCAACGCAGGTATGCCGAAGTTACATTCGGTATTGTATCCCCGTACTGAAAAATTACCGGAAATTGCTGAGGTGGTAAAAATACACGTGATTTGGTTTGTGGTGGCGCCACTAACCACTGTAACTCCTGATGGAACGATCCATTCATAGGAAGTCGTAAATGGAAGTGGGGTAATGGAATATATTAGCTGACCAGGTCCCTGGCACACGGTAGATGGTCCGGTAATTGGTCCGGCTGCCGGTACTGCCGGGTTGATGACCAGGTTAAGAACCGAAGGCAATCCGTCGCCGCAAATAATGCTGTGCCCCTTCACACTGATTGGACCTGAGACTGCTGTCAGATCAAAATTGACCGAGATGGAGTTGGTATTGTTCCCGGCAGCAATTACAGCTCCTGCAGGCAATGTCCAGATATAGTTGTCAGCGCCTGTGATAGCCGGAATCGAAAAAATTGCGTTTAAAACGGGTGTGCAAATAGTACTGTTTCCGGCAATTGGTCCGGCAGGTCCGGGAACAGTGCCAACATCCACAGAAACTTCCTTCATGGCACTTTGATTACATGCATCCGTAACGGTTACCGTGTATACGTGGTGCCCGGCAGGCGGGGAAACCACGATGGATGCGGTTGTGTCTGCAGTGCTCCATAAATAATTGAATACGTTGGCAGGCAGAATTTGTTGTCCGCCTGTGACTACAGGAGCCAATGTAGCTGAGGACCCATTGCAAATTGTGACATCACCCAGGCCAACGGACAGAGGATTAAGATCTTTGATAAATATTTCGGTGGTTACCACGTTTGAAATGCTGCAGGTGATGGTTGTTCCTTTGATGACCAGGTTTTCAGTTGGCTCAGGCAGTGCGTCAGGAACAGGTACGATCAGGATCGGGGTTGATTGCAATTGTCCTGCAAGGATTGTCGCATGAAGCGGGAATGGATTCGGCAGAATATCTGCCTGGGTCGCCGTTCCGGAAGGATGGATGGCAAGGTCAATGGTAAGGTCGGTGGTTGCAGCCTGAGGAATTGAATATACCAATGAGGCATTGCTGCAACCTTCAACCAGTAATTGTCCGGTGAGTGGATTCGAAAATGAAGTGGTACTGGTAACGTTGTTGCTCGAGAAACTGTTTTGTTCAAGGAACACACCAGAATCAAGCACACCATCGGAGGCATCACCAATGGCAAATTTCATATGGTAGGTTTGATTGCAAACTACCGTATAGGTGGCCGAGAAAACATAAGTAAGGCGGTTAAAGGAAAAGAAATCTTTTTTTACATTCCACCATGAGTAAACGCCATTCCCGAGATTGCCCTGGTCAGCAGCACAAATATTGAAGATCGTCACATAATTGGTGCTGTTTGGCAACAAAGCAATGTTGACAGCATCATTTGCAAAACCAAGCCCGCCTGATATGCCGGGCCCGCTCAGGAAGAGGCCAAAAGCGTCGTTGATGGAACCGCAAAATCCATCAAATTCAATGGATCCAAAAACATACCTGAAAGTGACTACATCGGTCTGCGGAACAAAGTCGAATTGAAGGATAGATTTATCATGGATTGTGTTACCGGCGAGGATGACAAGATCAGGATCACTTTCTGCAGGCTGGCTGATTCCCCACATGTCATCACTGGGATTCAAACCGGCTTTGGTTTTTTCCACATAGCCAGTTGAAAGGATCACCCCTCCATTGATTCCCAGTTGAGTTGCAGCGCCCCCGGTATTCGTGAATGAACCAATCTCATCCCTTGATTTTGCGGGAAGACGCAGTGCACTGTTCAACGGCTCAGCTGACCCATTGTACGTTGCGTTGGAAATGGCAATACCGGTACCAACCAGGTAGGTTTGTACAAACTCCTGCGGAGTCATGCCAATGGCTGATCCGGACGTTACCGTTAACTGAGATCTTGATTCCAGTGATAAAAATATTGTCAGGAACAGCACGAGTAAGGAAGATAACAGAATCCGGATTTTCATCTTTCAGGTAATCTCAAAAAGTTGTTTAAAGATACAATAAATATGAACTAATCCTTTATGCAGCGTACAGGAAAAGCATTGAACCGGCTTCCTGCGTATCGTGAAATGCTGGGGGTGAAGATGTTGAGACCTCGCGATGTACCTCGGTACACACCACTGGTGGTAGAAGTCCAGTACATTGTACCTGTTAATGAACCGGAATTAAAGAC
>JBAXFM010000008.1:0-37664 GCA_037139855.1 Bacteroidota bacterium | reverse complement strand
GTTATTTCTATTTAAAATCGTTCAAAATAAGAAAAAGAGTTACCTTTGCATCAATAAAATAATACTCCTGTATATGGCAAATTATGAGGTAGTTGTACCTAAACTTGGCGAAAGTATCATCGAAGCGACCATCACTAAATGGTTAAAAAATGAAGGCGATATGATCCAGGTGGATGAAACAATCGTAGAAATCGCCACAGATAAAGTTGATTCTGAAATTCCATCGCTGGTTTCCGGCATACTCGTTAAAAAAATGTTCAAAGAAGGGGATATGGTTCCAGTCGGAGCCGTATTTGCCATCATTGATACTGCCGGCAAGGAAGGAACAACAGCCGACAACAAACCGGTACCGGCAGAGCAGCAAGCTCCTTCCTGCAACGCAGAACAAACCATTGCCGCCTTATCCGCGAATCCGGAATTATTTATAGAACCTGCACATCATTCTGACCAAATAACCGAATCAACGTCTGGTACCCGGTTTTATTCCCCGCTTGTGCGGAGCATTGCCCAGCAGGAAAACATCTCCTTTACCGAACTGGATGCCATTGCAGGTACCGGAAAAGATGACAGAATTACCAAGCAGGATGTGCTTAACTACCTGAAAGACCGCCAGGCAGGCATCAAACCACTGGCACCCCAGGCGCCGGCGAAGGCAGCAGAGGCTCCGGTAATAGCTCCGCAAACAATTCAGCAGATTATCCCCGGCGAAGATCGCATCGTTGAAATGGACCGCATCCGTCAGCTGATCTCCAGTCATATGGTTAAATCTGTGCAAACTTCGGCACATGTCACCTCCTTCCAGGAAGTTGACATGACCCGTATCGTAGCATGGCGCGAAAAAAACAAAGACGCTTTTCAGAGGCGCGAAAATGAAAAACTCACCTTCACGCCTGTCTTTATTGAAGCCATTGCAAAGGCAGTACGGGACTTTCCGCTGGTTAACGTTTCGGTTGATGGTACCAAAGTGATCATTCATAAAAATGTCAACATCGGCATGGCCGTTTCCCTGCCAAACTTCAATCTCATCGTCCCGGTGATCCGCAGCGCTCATGAAAAGAGTCTGCTGGGCATGGTAAAAGCAGTCAACGACCTGGCACAACGTGCGCGCATCAGTAAGCTGATACCCGATGAAATTTCAGGGGGCACCATTTCACTTACCAACCTTGGGTCCTTTGGCACCCTCATGGGAACACCCATCATCAATCAGCCGCAAACGGCCATTGTTGCCGTTGGCGCCATAAAAAAACGCGTTGTGGTTATGGAGACTCCTGAAGGCGACACCATGGCCATCCGCTCCATCATGATGATCTCTGTTACCTATGATCACCGGGTGATCGACGGCGCACTCGGAGGCCAGTTTCTTAACCGCATCGTACAGCATCTCGAAACCTTTGATAATAACCAAACCATTTAATGGAACTGATCCTCACCAAACCCATTGCATTTTTTGATCTTGAAACCACAGGGATCAAAGTTGCCACCGACCGTATTGTTGAAATTTCCATTGTTCGCCAGCAAGTTGATGGCACAACAAAAATAAAAACCCTGCGGATCAACCCCGAAATGCACATCCCGGCAGAGGTTACCGAAATACATGGCATTTCTGATGAGGATGTGAAGGATTGCCCGACCTTCAAACAGGTTGCCCGGGAATTGGCACAATTTCTTGACAATTGCGATCTTGCCGGATACAACTCTAACCATTTCGACATTCCGCTGTTGGTAGAAGAATTTCTGCGGGCCGAAATTGATTTTGATTTAAAAGGACGACGGTTTGTGGATGTTCAGAATATTTTTCATAAAATGGAACCCAGAAATCTGAGCGCCGCCTACAAGTTTTATTGTTCAAAAGACCTGGAGAATGCACACAGCGCCGAAGCAGATACCATTGCCACCTACGAAATTCTGAAAGCCCAGTTAGACCGCTATGCCGAGGTGGCTTTTAAAGACCGAAAGGGAAATATTACCCAACCTGTGGTCAATGACATCAAAGCGCTCAGTGAGTTTTCCCATTCAACCAATTCAGTGGATCTCATCGGACACATTGTGTACAATGACAAGAACGTCGAAATCTTTAATTTTGGAAAACACAAAGGGAAAGCAGTTGCCCAGGTATTTAAGGACGAGCCTTCGTATTATGACTGGATGATGAAAAGTGATTTTCCGTTGTCAACAAAAAAGGTGCTGACTGTTTTAAAACTCAGGGGATTTAACAATTCCTCCGTAAAACTCGAATTATTCTGATCACATTGCCTCTTTAACCATGAAAATCATCTGCATCGGGCGCAATTATGTGGCACATATCAAGGAACTCCACAATGCAGTGCCTACATCACCGGTTTTTTTCCTGAAACCTGACACAGCCCTGCTCATCCGCAACAGGCCGTTTTATTATCCTTCATTTTCGAACAATATCCACTATGAGGTGGAACTGGTTCTTAAAATCTGCAAGGTTGGGAAAAATATTCAGAAAAAATTCGCATCCACCTATTATGATGAAATCGGGATCGGTCTTGATATGACTGCCCGCGACCTGCAGGATGCGGCCAAAGATAAAGGTTTGCCATGGGCCGTAGCCAAAGGGTTTGACCAATCGGCCCCCGTCAGTAAGTTTCTTCCAAAAAGCCAATTCAGCGATTTAAAAAACATCGGTTTTCATCTTGATCTGAACGGATCAACCGTGCAGCAGGGAAATTCAGGGCTGATGATCTATGATTTTGAAGATATCATTTCACACATTTCCACCTTCATGACCCTTCGCACCGGAGATTATATTTTCACAGGAACACCTGCCGGAGTTGGACCTGTGAAGGCAGGTGATAAACTGGAAGCGTGGATTGAAACGGAGAAGTTGCTGTCCTGCCTGATTAAATAATTCAATTCAATATAATTTCTTCAATCACTACTGCCCCGGCCTCTTTGTTGAGGGTATTCATGATTTTATTCCGGGCAAATAACAACTCATTCCGCAAGGCAGCAGAATTGACCTTCACATACAGCACCTTTTTACGGATATGCAACTGACTGGTATTCCTGGCAACCATCTCCCCTACCACCTTTTCCCATGCCTGCAGAACCTTCGCCTGATTCAGCTTATCACGAAGGTGAAACTTATCCAAAAACTCCTCAATCGCAGCCTTCAAAGGCATTGCATTTGCATTTCTCATCTCAGACTATGCTCCCCTTTTAATCGTAAATCGTAAATCCCAAATCGTAAATTATTGCTCGTCCTTCGCCACCGGTATACCAAATATCTTATGCTCAATCTCCATGGCCTCAAAGATAGAAATAATCCGTTCCCTGCTAGTATCCGTTATGAAGACCTGTCCGAAACTGTTTTCACTGACCAGTTTAATCAGCTGTGACACCCGCAAATCGTCGAGTTTGTCAAATACATCATCCAGCAGCAAAATAGGCTTAAAGCCCTTAATATTCCGGGTGTAGTCAAATTGAGCGAGCTTGATCGCAATGACAAACGATTTTTGTTGTCCCTGCGAACCAAATTTCTTAACCGGAAAATCATCGAGGATAAATTCGAGGTCATCTTTGTGAATCCCCATGGTGCAATATTGTGCAGCCCGATCCCTGGTAAGCGCTGCTTTGAATTCATCACGGTAGGAATTTCCCGAACTTTGCGAAACATACCGGATATTGACGGTTTCCGAGCCATTGCTGAGAAATTTGAAGTATTGCTGAAAAAGCGGTATGAATTGTTCAAGAAAGGTTGTTCGCTTCATAAAAATCTGTCCGCCCAGCCTGATCATTTGTTCATCCCACGGCTCCAGAGCCACCGCATCGAAATAATGATGCTCGCCAAAAGATTTCAGCAGTGCATTGCGCTGGAAAAGCGCTTTATTATACTGGATAAGGTCGTCGAGATAAAATTTGTCGAACTGGGAAATAACACTGTCAATATATTTCCGTCTGAGCTCACTACCATCATTGATCAGGTCGCGATCGTAGGGAGAAATCATGACGAGCGGGAAATTGCCGATGTGGTCAGCAAGCCGTTCGTACTCCTTTTTATTAATCAGAAAACGTTTTCGCTGATTTTTCTTTTGTATGCATTGCACCAGGTCGCCCACATCATTGTCCCGCTGATAATTGCCATGAATGGCGAAGAAATCATCTCCATGGCGGATGTTTTGCGTATCCTGACTGGTAAAACAGCTTTTGCAGAATGAAAGATAGTGAATGGCATCAAGCAGATTGGTTTTACCCACGCCATTATTACCGACAAAACAATTGATCTTCTCTGAAAATATAAATTCAGCCTGCGCATAATTTTTGAATCCGGTGATGATCAGCTTTTGCAGGTACATATCATTGGGGTATTTTCTGAATCTCCATTGCCACCTCTTCCATCAGCCACATTGGGGTGGAAGTAGCCCCGCAGATTCCGACCGTCTCTGCACCTTCAAACCAGGTATGGTTTATCTCAGAAATATCAGAAACCAGGTAGGTAAGGGGATGAACATCTTTACATAGCTGATAAAGAATCATGCCATTGGAACTCTTCTGACCACTTACAAACACCACCACGTCAAACCGGGCAGCAAATTCCTGGATGTCAGCCGAACGGTTTGAGACCTGTCGGCAGATGCTGTCATTCGAATCAAAATCAACAGCATTTATCCCTGAAACCTCCTGCATTCTTTCCCTGATCAACTTTGCCATTTTGTGAAATCCCCCAACTCCTTTGGTGGTTTGACTAAAAAGTCGGACCGGACGGGAAAAATCAATCTGACAAAGGTCATCTTCATTTGCAACCACAATGGCTGAGCCGTTGGTTTGCCCTTTCAGGGCGTTCACCTCTGCATGGCCTTCCTTACCGTAGATCACGATCTGACCATTCACAGGCAACATTTCAAGATAGGTGCGGTTTATCCCGTTTTGCAAGGTTAATACGATCGGACAAGTGGCATCAATCAATTCAAGTTGATTATGGAGCGCTATCCGGTAGGTTTCAGGCGGTTCGCCATGGGCACGGATCAATACCCGGCACCCATATAATTTATTGAGATCTTCGTGGGTAATGATCTCCAACCCTTTTTTTTTGAGCCGGTTCACCTCCATGTCGTTGTGAACAATGTCGCCAAGGCAATAAAGGGTGGAATTTTTCAGGAGTTCACGCTCTGCAACTTCTATGGCATAGGCCACACCAAAACAAAAACCGGAATGTGGATCAATGGTAACCTTCAACCTTATTGTTTTTTAACAAATTCCTGCAGATTGACTCCTACGGTAATGTAGTTTCTGGCGATGGATGCCGTGTAGGAACCCCGGGTATAACTCAGGTTAAACATTTTAACCCGCAAGCCGGCTCCGATGGTAAAACCGGTAAGCCCGGCCTTACTTGACAACTTCAGTTCCTGACGGCGCTGGTAGTTGTATCCAAGGCGCAGGGAAAGCACTTTTGCAATGGTAAGTTCGGCTCCCAGCACCACATGGCGCATCAGCTCGTCTGCAACCTTTCCTGCCCCCGATTTTTTCTGAACCTCACCTGTTATGGGGTCAGCCGTATTGGCCGGATCAGTGGGATCAACATAGGTTAGATTCCATTTTTGCAGGTTGGTGAGCAACTCAGAAAAACGCAAAGGAATGTGTTTCAGTTTCTGCGACAACCCTATTTGTAATTCGAATGGAAGCGGCTGGTAATCTCCCGGCAGATAAGGAACTAATTGCGAACCGATGTTACGGCCAACCAATGAAGCGGTAAATGACTGGTCCTTGGATGTATAGGTACCTGCCACATCTACCGCAATGCCGAACGATTTATAGGCTTCAAGTTGAGAATAAATCAGTTTGCCATTTGCCCCGATAGAGAACAGAGGCGATAGCTGACGTCCCCAGCCAATATTCAAAGCGTACTCAGAGGCATAAAAATTACCCGTTATATTTCCTGCGGCATCAGCAGCGGTAAATTTGCCATCATTGATATACTGAAGGCTCGCGACAAAACAACCCACTTTACTGAAGTCGTGTGCATAGGCAACGAATCCATAGTTGATCCCACCCGGATTATTGACATAACTCAAAGCGAGATTATTGCTCATGGCAGGGGTTATCAGCGAGGGGTTTGCCTGGGTAAGGGTAATGTCATTGTCGTTGATGGCCAGCATATTTCCGCCCAGCGCTGCAATACGGGCGGAATTGGTATAACCAAGAAATTTATAGGTTCCGTTACCCCCTATTTGTGCAAACGCATGGATGATGAATAGGCCTGAAAGGCAAAAAATCAAGGTGGTTTTTCGTAGTAAATGGTGCACGGTTGTCTTTTTGGTTTATTTTCTAACGAAAATCCCCCTCATATATTTTACCAATGGTCAATTATGTCATCAATCCTCGGCCGGTTTTGCGAATCTTGTTCTCTTCTGTCAAATCTGAAACCAGTTTATCCAGAATGCCATTGATGAACAGCTTGCTTTTTTGAGAGCTGAATTGCTTGGAAATTTCAATATATTCATTCATGGTGACCTTCACCGGGATTTGTGAAAAGCTTGTCAATTCGGTCAGAGCCATTTTAATCAATAAGATATCTGTGAGTGCAATTCGTTCAAGTTCCCAGTTACGGGTGCGTGCATCAATCAGTTTGTCGGATTCCTCTGTGCTCATGATCGTTTTGCGAAAAAGATCAATGATAAACTTCCGGTCATCATCGGGGTCAACTTCCTGTCCTTTGGTAAGCAGGGCCGTCAATGAATCCCGATCGTCAAATGATTCTGACATAAGTTTGATAGTTTTGAGCACGAATACTGCCGCAACCTCAAAATCATCATCCCAGAAAATATTCCTTTCCTCGAAATAAAATTGCAGATCGGGTGATTTGGCAATAAATTTCCTGAACAACTTCTCTAAAAAATCCTGGTCTTCGCGGTACGAATTCTCCCCTGAACCCAGATATTCAGCAAGATCCTTGCTGGCTTTCAGTTTCTGATAGATCTTTCGGACCATCTCCTGTTCTTCTGTCCAGGAAATTTTATACTTTGTCTGATTTTCAGTCAGTTGGTTATTGTGCTGCAACTGCATGATCAAACGGTTCTCCGATAATTTGTAACTGGGATTTACCTCTTCAGGTGTGGGGTAAAACTTGGTTTTTGATTCTTCCATCCTGAATCGGTAGAAATGAATCACCTCAAGTAAAAACGATAATTGGAGGAAATAAAGTTCATAAACTTTATCGAGACTGTTCAGAAGATTTCTTTCGGCTGCTTCTATCCTGGCTTCACCACCTTGAAAGTAAGCATATAATGCCTGAAGTACTTTGATGCGATAATGTCTTCTGCCTAGCATAACAATTTTATGAAAAAGAACATGAATATTTTTTGCTTGATAACGGCTGCAAAGCTACGGAAATAAGAAATAAAACTTGGTATTCAAATAAAATTTTTATTTTTGCGTTCGCTCAAATGATCAATGTTGATATAACAAATAAACAGACTGCAGGATGGAAGAAATTGATAATAAGGATCGGGACCGGGGAGAAATTTTTTCACGTGCCGTTCGTGCGGGTAAGCGAACCTATTTTTTTGATGTAAAAGCAACCGTTGGGGAGGATTATTATATCACTATCACGGAAAGTAAAAGACGATTCAACAATGAACAAGGCAAGTTTTTTTATGAGAAACACAAATTGTTTCTTTATAAAGAAGACTTTGATAAATTCAGCAATGGTTTGAGTGATGTCGTTGAATTCATCCGGACCGGACAGGCTCCTGAAAGGCCGGACGTTGCGGATATTCGGAGTGAAGATGGCACGCCGGTCATCAAAACCCCCCATCGGTCGATCGAATTTGAAGATCTGACGATTGATTCCGACAACAACTAGATCAGACTTACCGGTATTTTCTGGAATGGCTGTCTCATATCCCTGATTTGAGACCTCGTCATTTTTATAAAACTTTTCAACATTTAACCGGGTGTCGCTATTTCGATGTAATTTTGTGAACTTGTTTAAAACACCACATGGGTAAAGTAATTGCAATTGCAAATCAAAAAGGAGGTGTGGGCAAAACAACCACAGCCATTAACCTGGCTGCCGGTCTTGCCGTACTGGAGCATAAAACACTGATCATTGATGCCGACCCTCAGGCAAATGCCACTTCAGGGGTTGGTTTCGATCCCAGAAATATCAAAACCAGCATCTACGAATGCATTATTGACGACGTTGAAGCAAAGAATATTATTCTGAACACTTCAACCCCTTTTCTTGACCTGTTGCCCGCTCATATTGACCTGGTGGGCGCAGAAATAGAGATGATCAACCTTCCGAACCGGGAAAAAATGATGCGGAAGGTGATTGCTGGGATCAAGGATGATTATGATTTCATCATTATTGACTGTTCCCCTTCCCTTGGATTGATCACAGTCAATTCGCTCACCGCGGCCGATTCGGTTATCATTCCTGTGCAGTGCGAATACTTTGCACTGGAGGGCCTGGGTAAACTGCTGAACACCATTAAAATTGTTCAAACAAGGCTAAACCCTGCGCTTGATATTGAGGGGATATTGTTAACCATGTTCGACAACCGGTTGAGCCTGGCCAAACAAGTAGTGGAAGAGGTTAAAACGCACTTTCAGCAGATGGTTTTCAGAACCATCATCAACAGAAATACCAAATTGGGTGAAGCGCCAAGTTTTGGACTTACCATCATGCTGCATGATATCAATAGTTCAGGGGCTATAAACTATTTGAACCTGGCCAGGGAAATCCTTCAAAACAACGACCTTACGAGGCTGACGAACGCAGAAAAAGAGATCAATGTCTGAAATTCACGGTAAAAAGAAAGCCTTGGGGAGAGGCCTCAGCGCTCTGCTGGATAACCCAGAAACTGAAAACCCCCAGAAAGAAATTTCGGGAGAATACTCGGCAGAGTATATCGCACAGATCCGTGTTGATCAGATTGAACCCAACCCATTCCAGCCACGTGTTCATTTCAATGAAAATGAACTCCGCGAACTGGCGGCTTCAATTCAGGAACATGGCATCATTCAACCGCTCACCATTCGCAAAATCGGCCACAACAAATATCAGCTGATTTCGGGTGAACGCCGGTTAAAAGCCTCCATGCTTTCAGGTTTGTCTCAGGTTCCAGCCTATATCAGGCTTGCCAATGATGAACAGATGCTGGAGATGGCGCTTGTTGAAAATATTCAGCGGGAGGACCTGAATCCTCTTGAAATCGCGATCAGTTTTCAACGATTGCTCGAAGAATGCCGGATCAAGCAGGAAGATTTAAGTCAAAAGGTAGGGAAAGACCGGTCGACCATCTCAAACTATATCCGTTTGCTCAAACTTCCCACCGAAATCCAGGTTGCAGTGAGGGATAACCTCATTTCCATGGGTCATGCACGGGCCATCATCAATGTTCCTGATGAACAATCGCAACTGGTAATCCTTAAAAAAATTCTGGAAAAAAAATCATCCGTCAGAGAAGTGGAAGAAATGGTGCGAAACCTTGGAAAACCCAAGGCGCCTTTGCCATACAAACCGGGGTTGCCCGCCAAATTTGAGAAAGCAAAATCATTGCTTCACGATAAACTCCATTCAAAAATTGATTTTAAAATAACCAGGAAAGGAGCCGGAACCATTATCATTGAATTCAAATCAGCTGAAGATTTCGACAGGATTCTCTCCAAACTTGATGCCTAAATGAGGGCTTTCATTCTTTTTACGATATTTTTTGTCACGGCAATGTCTTACGGCCTTCCGGTATTTTCGCAAACGGATACGACCTTTGTGGAGTTGCCCGACTCTATTCGTGAAAAGGAACATTCCCCCACCAAAGCCACTCTTTTTTCCATGTGCCTGCCCGGACTGGGTCAGGCCTACAATAAAAAATACTGGAAAATCCCTGTTATATATGCCGGATTCGGGCTCATGACTTATTTCATTTACACCAATACCGATGAATATCTAAACTTTAAGTGTGCCTATATCGAATCTTATCAGGGAACGAAGAACGGAAATTACGCCTACCTGGTAAATAAGTATTCGACAGCTGACTTGCTTTCAGCAAGAGAATATTACCGGAGAAATTTAGAAATAAGCATCCTGCTGACAGCATTATGGTATGGCCTTAACATCCTTGACGCCACGGTAGATGCTCACCTGTATACGTTTAACATCAGTGATAATTTAACCATGAAAGTGGAACCCGCGCTCTTGCCCACCGGGTTCAGCTTTAAACCTGCCGGAGGTGTACGACTTTGTCTGCATTTCTGACCAATAAATGAGAATATCAATATGAAGATCGCTTTACTCGGATATGGTAAAATGGGCCAGGAAATTGAAAAACTGGCGGTAAAACGTGGACATGAAATTGTACTCATCCTTGACAGTCTTGAAGATTGGGAAAGTGATGAGAAGGAACTTTCCGGGGCCGATGTTGCCATAGATTTTTCTTCACCGGTAAGCATTGTTGAGAATATCTACCATTGTTTCGATGCCAATATTCCCATGGTAATCGGTACGACCGGCTGGCTCGATGATCTTGAAAAAGTTCAGCAGGATTGCTTTAGCCGGAATCAAAGTTTGTTTTTTGCTCCCAACTTCAGCATCGGGGTAAATCTTTTCTTTGATTTGAACCGTTACCTGGCCAGCCTCATGTCAAAGTGGGAAGATTACGCCGTATCAATCGAAGAAACCCATCACATTCACAAACAGGACGCCCCGAGCGGTACGGCGATCGTACTGGCCAACGACATCATCCGGCATACGGAAAGAAAGGAAAAATGGGTAAAAGAAACCGTTGAAAACCCTGAGGAACTGGGGATTAAATCATACCGTACCGACAATGTTCCAGGCACGCACATCGTTCGGTATGAATCGGAGGAAGACTGCATTGAAATTATACATACCGCTAAAAGCAGAAGAGGTTTTGCCATGGGGGCCATCATGGCTGCAGAATGGATCATTGGAAAGAAGGGCTTTTTTGACATGAAAAACCTGCTTGAAGCACAAATATTATCCAGCCCTGAATAAGAAATACACTGTTTTTACGTTATTTGAGTTAAATCTAAACACTGGGATATGAATCTTTACCTTATTGTGACCATCATATTTTTCATCCTATCCATCGCCGGGATGTGGGGAATTTTCGAAAAAGCGGGAGAAAAAGGCTGGAAAATCCTGATACCATTCTACAACTGGTATGTCTGGCTGCAGATCATCAAAAAACCAATATGGTGGTATATCTTCCTGCTGGTTCCATTTATCAATGTTTTCGTCATCCTGCTGATGATCGTTGAAACACTAAAGAGTTTTAAAAAACATGGCTTGCTCGATCAGGCCCTGGGGGTTCTTTTCCCTTTTTTTTACCTGCCCTATTTGGCTTTCTCACCAAAAGAAAAGTATTCCGACCCGTCAAAACAACCGCCCGTCCATAAGTCCGCTGTTCGTGAATGGGTCGATGCCATCATTTTTGCCGTAATTGCAGCCAGCATCATCCGCATTTTTCTCATCGAAGCCTATACCATCCCCACCTCTTCCATGGAAAAAACTTTGCTGGTTGGCGATTATCTGTTTGTCAGTAAAGTCAGTTTTGGTCCAAAAGTTCCAAACACCCCTCTGGCCTTCCCATTTGTACATCATACCCTGCCGTTTTCGGAAAGCGCCAAATCATACCTGGAATGGATCAAACTACCCTATTACCGTTTCCCCGGGCTTGCCGATATCAAAAATATGGATGTGGTTGTTTTTAATTATCCTGATGGCGACACCCTGTCAACAAAATTGCAAAGCAATCAAAGCTACTACTCACTGGTAAGGCATTATGGCCGGGATTATGTATGGAATAACAAGGGGGAATATGGCGATATCATTGCCCGTCCGGTTGATAAACGAGAAAATTTCATCAAGCGGTGCATCGGGATTGCCGGCGACACCATCCGAATCGTAGACAGGGTGGTGTATATCAACGGAAAACCTGAACAGAATCCGGGGAAACGACAATTCAGGTACACTGTTAAAACCAACGCAAATCTTTCCAATAAGGATTTTGAAAACCTGAATATCACAGAAACCATTTTTACAGATTACAATGGCACCTATCAGGTTACACTCTCTGATGAGGCCCTGCTGAAACTTAAACAGTTCAGCAATGTGGTTTCCATTGAACCGGAAATTATGCCCAGGGATACCTGGAGCGCTGATATTTTTCCCTACGATACCAGCTACCGGTGGAATGTGGATAATTTCGGTCCGATCTGGGTACCGAAGAAAGGTGTGACCATTCCTATCAATATGCACAACATTTGTTTATACAAACGGATCATCGGCGTTTTTGAGGAAAACAAACTTGATATCACCGATGGTAAAATATTCATCAACGGAAAGGAAGTCACACAATATACTTTTAAAATGAATTATTACTGGATGATGGGCGACAACCGCCATAATTCAGCGGATTCACGTTACTGGGGATTCGTTCCGGATGACCATGTGGTTGGGAAAGCGGTTTTTGTGTGGCTGTCCCTTGACCCCAATAAATCACTCCTTGATGGAAAAATCAGGTGGAGTAAACTGCTTAGAATCGTAAAATAAGTAAATTTGTCAAATCAAACCAAAAACCAACAAACATGAGAAAAGTATTTTTAGTATGCAGTATTGCGATGATTGCTGTACTTTTCAGTACAGGCGCCACCCTGGCCGGCAAACCATTTGAAGGGATTATTACCTATAAAATCACCTATCCCGACAGTAAATTTTCGGAAAGTCAACTGGCTATGTTTCCAAAAGTACTCACCGTTTCCGTCAAAGGATCGAAATCAAGAACCGACCTGCAGATGAGTGGCATGACCACTGTGACAATCGATGATTATGCTGAAAAGACCAGTGTATCCCTGCTCAACATGATGGGTCAGAAATATGCCATTAAACAAACTACAGCGGAAATTGAGAAGGAAGCTGCGGCTGAAGGCCAAACATCGGTTGAACTGTCGGATGAAACAAAAGTAATCGCCGGTTATACCTGCAAAAAAGTAGTGGTCACCGTAAATGACGATGGCGCCAAAAGTACTTTCGAAGGCTGGTATTCGAGCGAACTTGGCTCAAAACAGGTGAACTTCAAATCGATGTATAAGGACGTTGATGGAGCCATGCTCGAATTTCTGATGAAAAACAGGGAGGTAAACATGAAATTCACAGCGACTTCCGTTGAAAAAAAGAGCTTGCCTGCCAAAGATTTTGAGATCCCTTCAGATTACACACTTACTACACAGGATGAACTGAAAAGCAAGTTCGGTGGCGGTAATGAATAATTCCAATGGCCCGACCAATCAATCCGCCACGATCAAATACACTTAAGGGAGAACCGAGGGAAGAGGAAATCCTGGTTGAAGAAGTGCAGGTTCCTGATAAAAAGGTAAAAAAGACCAGGGAAAAGAAAGAAAAAGTTCCCAGGCCACCTAAACCACCCAAAGTAAAAAAAGAGCGTACCGAACAGGAATTGGTACGACTTGAACGACGTTTCAGGGTGTTCGGACTTTTTTCACTGTTGCTGTCATTTTACCTGCTCTTCTCTTTTCTTTCGTATATTCTCACTTGGCAGACTGATTTCAGTTTTACCGATACCATATTCAAACATTTCACGGTTGAAGGGTTTTTCGACAATAAAATTCCTGTCGAAAACTGGATGGGAAAAATCGGGGCGCTTACCGGCTATCTCTTCATTTCCAAATGGTTTGGCGTGGCCTCCTTCTTTTTTATCATCATCCTGTTCAATACAGGAATGAGGCATTTTTTTCATATTAAAATTTTTCCGGTCTGGAAAACACTGGAATATTGTTTTTTTGGCATCATCTGGCTTCCGGTCCTTTTTGCACTGATCGTTCCCGGAAATGACCTTCTTACAGGTGTTTATGGTTTTCAGATGAACATCTGGCTCACCGAATTTCTTGGAACATCGGGTATGGCCATGCTTCTTGGTTTCACGGCCTTAAGTTTCCTGATCCTTTCATTCAACATTCCTTTTCGCTGGTTCAAAGCAAAATCCGGGATCGAAATACCCGTTGAATCAGCTTCTCCTGTGGCTGCTAACGCAGAAAATGCTGCTCCATTGGAGCCTGAAATTCAGGAATTGCCGGTTATTCCGGTTAATTTCATGAAGGAACCAGGCGAAGAAGAATCGACAGAAATTGATCTTGAAATACCTTCGAGGTTCGCTCCGGTACCCGAAGACCAGCCCAGTCTGGAACTTCAGATCGAGAAAGTGGTTGAAGAGGCGCCTGCAAAAGGAATTATTGAACACCAGACACTCGAAACACGCTATGATCCAACGCTGGATCTTTCGGGGTACAAATATCCGCCCCTCGACCTTTTGAGCGATTATGGTGGTGAATCAGTGAATGTTAATAAAGAGGAACTCGAAGCCAACAAAGATAAAATTGTCAAGACGCTGTCGAATTACGACATTAAAATTGCCAAGATCAAAGCAACGATCGGTCCGGCGGTAACACTCTATGAAATTGTTCCGGAAGCGGGTGTGCGTATTTCAAGGATCAAAAACCTGGAAGACGATATTGCGTTAAGCCTTGCAGCGATGGGCATTCGTATCATCGCACCCATCCCCGGCAAAGGAACCATCGGCATTGAAGTGCCCAATCAAAACCCGGAAATTGTTTCGATCAAATCACTTCTGGGAACGGATAAGTTCAAGAATACTACCTTTGAATTGCCTTTCGTTCTGGGTAAAACCATTTCAAACGAAACATTCATTGCCGACCTGGCCAAGATGCCTCATTTGCTGATGGCCGGGGCCACAGGACAAGGCAAGTCAGTGGGACTGAATACGATCATCACCTCCCTGCTTTATAAAAAGCACCCTTCGCAGGTCAAATTTGTGCTCATTGACCCCAAGAAAGTTGAGCTTACCCTGTACAATAAAATTGAACGTCATTTCCTGGCAAAGTTACCAGATGCAGAAGAGGCCATTATCACCGATACAAAAAAGGTGATCCGTACCCTCAATTCGCTGAACATTGAAATGGACAGCCGTTACGATTTATTGCGCGATGCCCAGGTGAGAAATATCAAAGAATATAATGAGAAATTCTTCAGCCGCAAACTTAATCCGAACGATGGTCATCAGTTTTTACCTTATATCGTCATTGTGATTGATGAGTTTGCAGACCTGATCATGACGGCAGGCCGTGAAATTGAAACACCGTTGGCGAGGTTGGCCCAGCTGGCCCGGGCAACCGGCATCCACCTGATCATTGCCACCCAGCGTCCTTCGGTGAACATCATCACCGGTACCATCAAAGCCAATTTCCCGGCACGAATTGCCTTCCGGGTAATCTCTAAAATCGACTCCCGCACCATTCTCGATTCTTCGGGAGCTGATCAGTTGATCGGCCGCGGCGACATGCTGCTCTCCACAGGCAGCGACCTGATCAGAATTCAGTGTGCATTTGTTGACACGCCCGAAATTGATAGATTGACAGAATTCATCGGTTCTCAGCGTGGTTATCCGGAGGCATTTGCCTTACCGGAATATTTCGACGAAGAGAGCGGCTCATCGCCAAAGGAATTTAATGCCAACGAAAAAGATGAATTTTTCGGAGAAGCGGCCAGGCTCGTGGTCAATCACCAGCACGGCTCAACCTCCCTGATTCAGCGCAAACTCAAACTTGGCTACAATCGTGCCGGCCGTATCATCGACCAGTTGGAAGCAGCCGGTATTGTTGGCCCGTTTGAAGGAAGCAAGGCCAGGGATGTGCGGTATAAAGATATACCTTCGCTGGAGGAATATTTGTCGATATTGGGGCAAAAATGATGCCTCATCCCCCGGCCCCTTCTCCCCCGGGAGAAGGGGAGACCCTCTCGTTGAGGTTAAGGGTAGTGTTGCTCATTAAATGTTTTTATAACTTGTCCCGTAGGTAAATGTTGCTCATTCAATGTCTTTTAAACTTGCCCTGTAGGGGCAATATTTTGGTAGGCAAATGACACAACAACAATAAGTCCCATCGGGACGAAATAAAAGTTAATTAAAAAATCGTTTGAAAAAATTCAACAATAAAGGCTGTAAACAATGAAAGCAAGAACATTATTGACAAGTTTATTGATTTTCACCGCTATCCTGGCCTTCAGCCAGGCCAAAGACCCCAAAGCCGCTGCATTGCTCGAAGAGGTGAGCAAAAAGGCTAAAAGTTTTAAATCAATCAAAGTGGAGTTGTCCTATACCATGGTAAATACCAAGGCGAAGATCAATGAGGAAAAAACGGTGACTTTACTGGTGGCGGGCGATAAGTATAAGATGCAGGCCGCAGGCCAAACCGTCATCTGCGATGGAAAAACCATCTGGACCTATATCAAAGAATCAAATGAAGTACAGGTAAATGCCCTGGAAAACAAGGATGATGCGTTAACGCCATCAAAATTGCTGACTTCCTACAACGCAAACTACAAATCTAAGATCATTAAGAGCGCCGATCCCTCAGAAGAATCGGTTGAACTGACTCCCAACACCAGCAAAAATTTCACCAAGGCCATTCTCGGTATTGACAAGGCCAAAAAGCAGATAAAAAGTTTTGTCCTTTACGATAAAAGCGGAAATACCTTTACCTATAAAGTTAAAACCTATCTCACAGATACACCTGCCACCGATGCCGATTTCACCTTTGATGCAAAGAAATTCCCGGGAGTTGAAGTCATTGACATGCGCTGATCATGCATTCCCGGCAAACAACCGACCCGATCCTGTTGCGGCAAATTGCCATTGACATCCGTCATTCGGTGATCACCAGTCTGGCTGAAGCTAAGTCAGGACACCTTGGAGGATCACTCGGGCTGGCGGATATTTTCACGGCGCTTTATTTTTCAGTCCTAAACCATGACCCGCTTCATTCGTTATGGCCATCCCGCGACCGGGTAGTACTCAGCATCGGGCATGTTGCCCCTGTATTGTATGCAACCCTCGCTCATTACGGATACTTTCCGGTTGAAGAACTCAAAACTTTACGTAAACTGGGAACCAGATTGCAGGGCCATCCTGGCCGGGACCATGGACTGCCCGGTCTCGAATTATCGGCCGGTTCGCTTGGGCAGGGACTTTCGGTAGCCGTCGGCATGGCACTTGCGGCAAAAATGGACCATCTTAGTCATAATATCTACAGCATCCATGGCGACGGAGAGTTACAGGAAGGATCTATATGGGAAGCGGCTATGTCGGCTTCACATCATAAACTGGATAACCTCATTGCCATTGTTGATCGCAATGGGCTTCAGATTGACGGTAAAACGGAGGATGTGATGCGGATTGAGCCATTGTCTGATAAATGGAGCAGCTTCGGCTGGAAGGTAATCCATTGCGATGGAAACGATATCATACAAATTCTGAAAGCCTTTGCAGAGGCATCGATCACACAGGGTATGCCTACGGTGATTATTGCCAAAACCATCATGGGAAAAGGAATCAGAAGTATTGAGGGTGATTACAAATGGCATGGAAAAGTTCCGGCAATGGAACAGGTAGCCGGATTTCTCGAAGAATTACACAATATGGGGCTTAAGCCTATCTAACCGTCAGCTAAAGCTGACGGCAATAAATTCTGCTTAGTGCATTCCTTTATTTATTGCAGTTGGCTTTAGCCAACTGTGAACATGACAATCCTTAACTTCCGGCTTTAGCCACATTGATCAGCAATCACCTGAAACTTTATTATTTTTGTCAGCAAAAACATACATGTTTAATCCATATCAGAACAAAGGAAACAAACCCACCAAGACCGGATTCGGTGAAGGGTTACTGGAAGCAGGTCTTAAAAATCAGAAAGTTGTTTGTATTGGCGCTGACATCACCACCTCCGTGGGTTGCAATTTATTTGCAGAAGCCCTCCCCCACCGGTTTATTTCCCTGGGCATTGCCGAACAAAATTGCATGGGGGTGGCAGCGGGATTAGCCCTGGAAGGTAAAATTCCGGTTTTCTCCACCTATGGTGTTTTCGCTGCCCTCAGAGCTGCTGACCACATCAGGGTTTCGGTTTGTTACAACAACCTGCATGTGATCATCGGAGGCGCACATGCAGGCGTTTCGGTTGGACCCGATGGCGCCACGCACCAGGCGCTGGAGGACATAGCCATGATGCGGGTTTTACCAAACATGACCGTTCTTTCTCCCTGTGATGCCACGCAAACAAAACTTGCAACCATTGCAGCCATCGAAAAATGCAGCGGTCCTGTTTACATCCGGTTCGGCAGGGAAGCCATGCCTGATTTCACATCCGAAAGCATAGGGTTTGAGATCGGCAAGGCCCAATTGCTCATACCCGGGAATGATCTTACCATTATTGCCACCGGGCACATGGTTTGGGAAGCATTGAAGGCAGCTGAGATGCTGGCAGCCAGCGGAATTCATGCCCGTGTGATCAACATGCATACCATAAAACCTATTGATAAAGAAGCAATTATTCAGGCAGCCATTGAAACCGGCGCCATTGTGACCGCCGAGGAACACCAGGTGAATGGAGGGATGGGGAGCGCCGTGGCAGAAGTGGTAGTACAATATCAACCGGTTCCCATGGCCTTTGTTGGAATGCCAGACCATTTTGGCGAATCGGGTGAACCTCGGCAATTGATGGAAAAATACGGGATGACGGGGGAAGCTGTTGTGGAGGCGGGAAGAAAGGTAATAAATGGCAAAATGCAAATGGCAAATGGAAAAAGTTAAAATGCAAATGGTTAAATTTAAAATCTAATAAATCTCTTCCGGATACACAATCCGATGCAACGTCAGTCCCCTGGCAGGCGCCGAATCGCCGGCATTTGACCTGTTTTTGCTTTCGATGATTGCCTTCAAATCTTCGAGGGAAATTTTGCCGGTACCCAGGGCCAATAGTGTTCCGACAATTGCCCGCACCATGTTTCGCAGGAAACGATCGGCTGTAATCGTGAAAACAAGTTCAGTGCCTTCCAGTTCCCATCGGGCATAACTGATTTTACAAATATTCGTCATTGTGTCGGTGTCAGCCTTTGAAAACGAGGTAAAATCATGATACCCTATCACAATCGCAGCGCCTTCATTCATCAGGTCCTGATCGATCTCTCCATAAATATAATGGGTGTAGTCGCGGCGAAAAGGATTTGGACCCCTCGCGATACAATAGCGATAGGTTCGGGAGATGGCGCTGAAACGTGCATGGGCATGCAACGGCACCGGGAATATCTCAAAAAGTGCAATTTCGCCCCCAATATATCTGTTCAACCGGAAAACCAATTTTTCACATTCCGGCTTTGATAACAGGCAGGCAACGTCGAAATGTGCAAAGAACTCATTCGCATGAACGCCTGTATCCGTGCGCCCGGCTCCTGTCAGCAATACATTTGACCGCAACATCATCGACATGGCCTCTTCCAGTGTTTGCTGAACGGTTGGCGCATTAGGCTGGCGCTGCCATCCGTGAAAATGACTGCCATCATAGGCTAAACGCACGAAGTATCGGAACTGGCTCATGGATTTGTGATGTTCGTGGCAAATGTAATAAAAAATATACCCCACCCTTTACTACCATGCTACCAGGGAGGAAGTTTCTCCCCCTCTCCCCGGGGAGAGGGGGTCAGGGGGGTGAGGCATCTCGGGAAAGTGGGTCAGGGGGGTGAGGCATAATTTAGACCACATATAAATTAATAATATTCCCGTGAATTAACATCAACTGTTAATATAATAACAAAGAAAAATGATACATTTGCATGGAAATTTGTTAATGTTTTCACAGATAAGATAATCCAGAACATAAAACACTATATATTAACAATTTAAAATATATTTTATGACTGATTGCAAATCATTAATCCAGGAATTAGCCGACAAATATGGCCGGGAAAGGACCAGTTTGCTCCCTATTCTGCAAGGAGTTGTTGCAAAAAACAACTACTTATCCGACACCTGCATGACCGACATTGCCAAGGAACTTGATCTCTCAGCTGCACAGGTATACGGAACGGCAACTTTCTATTCATTTCTTGATACGGAGCCACGCGGCGAATATGTTATCAGGGTTTGTAAAACCATTACCTGCGACATGCATGGTAAAAAAACCATCGTTCAAACGCTGGAAGACATGCTGAAAATTAAAGTCGGGGAAACTACGCCAAACAAAAAGTTTACGCTGCTTGAGACCAACTGTCTGGGATGGTGCCACGAAGGTCCTGCCATGCTGATCAACGACACGCCCTATAGTGGCCTTACCACCGAAAAGGTGCATGATATCATCAGTGAATACGTTAGTAAAAAATAACATTTATAGAAAATAGGAGAAACAGTCATGTCAGAACAAACCCTTAAAAGAGTTGACTTAATCTTCGGGGAATATTCCAACGAAAAATATAAAATTTTGGCCAACACCCTGGCCCGGACCAACGAAGATATCCTGAAAGACCTTCTGGAGTCAGGACTTCGCGGCCGTGGTGGGGCTGGTTTCCCGACAGCCATGAAATGGAGATTCACTGCCGAAACTCCCAGCGACGAAAAATTTGTGGTGTGCAATGCCGATGAAGGCGAACCCGGCACCTTTAAAGATCGGGAAATCCTGCTGCGTGTTCCACGCAAAGTTTTCTCCGGAATGGCCATCTGCGGCAAAGTGATCGGTGCAAAAAAAGGTTACATGTACCTCCGTGGGGAATACAAATTCATGGTTCCTGAATTAGTTAAAGAACTGGATATCTATCATGAACACATGAAGGAGCTTGGCAATGAATTCACCATTGAAATCAGAATGGGTTCAGGCGCCTATATCTGCGGTGAAGAAAGCGCGTTGTTTGAATCCATGGAAGGCGGACGCGGTGAACCACGCAACAAACCTCCCTACCCTACCACCAGTGGTTTTATGAAAAAACCCACCGTGATCAACAATGTGGAAACTTTTGTGAATGTACTTATGATCATGCGCCTCGGTCCCGATCAGTATAAAAAACTGGGCACCACCGACTCACGCGGTTCTAAAGTTTTCTCCGTGTCGGGCGACACCCCCATCCCGGGAATTTACGAACTTGAACTCGGCATGCCGCTCGATCGTTTTGTTGACGAATTCGGCGATGGCGACACCAAAGCCGTACAAGTGGGAGGAGCTTCGGGCTTCTGCGTACCGCGTAAAAAATTCAAGGATACCGTTATTGGCTTTGAAGGCGTTCCAACCGGAGGATCGATGATGATCTTTAACAGTTCCCGTTCAATGTACAACGTGCTGCACAACTACCTCGAATTTTTCGAGGAAGAATCCTGCGGACAATGTACCCCGTGCCGGGTTGGTTGTCAGCAACTGCTGAAAGGAATTGTTGCCGTGAAAAAAGGGGAAAAGAAAGCTGCATATCTTGACCAGCTCATGAAACTGAGTGAAAGCATGAAAATAACTGCCAAATGTGGCCTGGGTCAATCCGTAGCCAATTCATTCTCCTCGATTGTCAACAATTTCAAGGAAGAAATGATTTACTAATTCAGTATTCACAAGAAAATAGAACAACAAGTTATGGCTAAACAAATAAATCTCACCATAGACGGTATCAGCGTTGCTGTTGATGAAGGTACCACCATCCTTGAAGCAGCCCGCCACCTCAATATCCACATCCCTACCCTGTGCTATCACGAAGACTTGTGTGTGGCCGGGAATTGCCGCGTTTGCGTCGTGGAGCAGGAGAAGGTCAGAAACCTCCCGGCTTCATGCGCCACTCCTGCTGCCGAAGGTATGGTTATCCACACCAACAGCATGAAGGTTCGAATGGCCCGCAAGCATATCGTTGAATTGCTGCTATCGGAACACAACGCCGATTGTACCAAATGCTACAAAAACGGCAATTGCGAACTCCAGGGACTTGCCTCGCAGATGCTCACAGGCGATCACCTGTTTCTCGACCTGGTTCCCGATAAAAAGTACACCATTGACATGTTCAATACAGCCATCATCAAAGATGACAGCCGCTGTATCCGTTGTCAGCGCTGCGTGCGCACCTGTGAAGAGCTGCAGAGCGTAAGCGCTTTGGGCGTTGCCTACAAGGGCAATAAGATGAAAATTTCAACTTTCTTTGAACATTCATTGTTCGAAGTGGTATGCACCAATTGCGGCCAATGCGTTAACCGTTGTCCGACCGGCGCTTTAATTGAACGCAATTACATCGATCAGGTTTGGGATGCCATTTATGATCCCACCAAACATGTGGTGGTACAAACGGCCCCGGCTGTTCGCGTTGCCCTTGGGGAAGCGCTTGGCATGGCCACCGGCAAGATCGTTACCGGAAAAATGGTGGCAGCGCTCAGGAGGTTGGGCTTCAGCTCTGTGCTGGATACCGATTTTACCGCCGACCTCACCATTATCGAAGAGGGACATGAATTACTCACCCGGTTAAAGAAAGCGCTGGTCGACAAAGATCCCGCCATTTCTTTGCCGATGTTTACTTCCTGTTCACCGGGATGGATCAAATTCATTGAACACACCTTCCCGGATTATCTGCCAAATCTTTCAACCTGCAAATCGCCACAGCAAATGTTTGGCGCCCTGGCAAAAACCTATTATGCACAGAAACGCAAAATAAACCCAAAGGATATTGTTTCTGTGTCCATCATGCCCTGCACCGCGAAGAAATTCGAAGCCAACCGCCCCGAAATGCGCTCCAGCGGGTTCAAGGATGTTGACTTTGTGTTGACCACCCGTGAACTTGGGATCATGATCAAGCAGGCAGGGTTGGATTTTGAAGAATTACCGGAAGAAAAATTTGACAGCTTCATGGGTTCCTCCACCGGCGCTGCCGTTATTTTCGGTTCCACCGGAGGTGTAATGGAAGCGGCTTTGCGTACCGCCTACGAAATCGTTACCGGACGCGAAGTTCCGTTCGACGGACTCAACATCGTGGCGGTTCGTGGCACAGAGGGAGAAGTTCGTGAAGCAAACGTCAAACTTGACAAAGTCAAACCCGAATGGAGTTTTCTCGAAGGCGTTGAGCTGAAATGCGCGGTAGCCAATGGACTGGCCCATGCCAAAAATCTGATGCAAAATTTAAGAGATGGCAAAGCCACCTATCATTTCATCGAAGTGATGGCTTGTCCGGGCGGATGTCTGGGTGGCGGTGGTCAGCCGATTCCGACCAACAAGGAGATCCGTACCAAACGCAAAATGGCTATTTACGAA
Source organism: Bacteroidota bacterium (assembly GCA_037139855.1). Taxonomy (GTDB): domain Bacteria; phylum Bacteroidota; class Bacteroidia; order Bacteroidales; family FEN-979; genus CAIVAT01. Next base: position 14,549 of record JBAXFM010000008.1, on the reverse strand, counting down.
GAGGACATGGGCATGTCTGTGCGTAAATCGCATGAAAACCCTGAAGTTGCCGAGATATACAAAGAGTTTCTCGAAAAACCCCTGGGCCATAAGTCACACGAATTACTACACACAAATTACACTCCCCGAAAGAGATACTAACATTGCTGCCAACACGCAAAAAAGCCGCCCATTTCTGAGCGGCTTTTTTCATGGTCCCAATGAAGGGAAGAAGAATGCCTGTTTTTACAACACGATGGATTGATAAACCTGATGATCCGGAAGATCTTTCACCATCGCCGTAATGGTGGTACCGGCTGGGAAAACGTTGTATTTTGCAGCAGATCTGCTTATGAAATTAAGAATTAACTGAAAAGTCCGAAAATGTTTTAGAATTGCAAATATTTGTAAATTGCAGTTTTGTTCATTTTCTTCTTCATATTCATATTCACCCAACCTTCATGGCTTAAATCATAAATCCTATGGCAACAACAATTCTATTTATTCATGGCTGGAGTGTAACCAATTTAGACACTTATGGTGATTTACCGTTACGGCTTCTGGCGGAAGCAGCAAAAAACAACATCGATATCGTCGTGGAAGAAATATTTCTTGGCCGTTACATCAGCTTTCATGACGAAGTTGGTTTGGATGATATTTCACGGGCATTTGAATATGCGATTAATGAGAAACTGAGTGTAAAAAAAGGAAGATATATCTGCATTACCCATTCAACAGGAGCTCCGGTATTAAGGGAGTGGTGGGAAAAATACAATATGAACAGAATCCCACCGGTAAGTCATCTGATCATGCTTGCGCCGGCGAATTTTGGTTCCGCATTGGCCATATTGGGGAAGGGTAAGTTAAGCAGAATAAAAGCCTGGTTTGATGATGTTGAACCGGGGCAAAAGGTATTGGATTGGCTGGAATTGGGAAGTATTCCGGCCTGGGAACTGAATAAGAAATGGATCATGAGTGATGGCAGTCAAATAAGTAACAATGGAATTTTCCCATTTGTCATAACAGGACAATCCATAGATCGGAAAATTTATGACCATTTGAACAGCTATACCGGTGAAATGGGATCGGATGGTGTTGTTCGCACCGCAACCACCAACTTAAACTCAACCTATATAAAACTAAAACAGGAAATTACAGTGAATGAGTTAAAAAAGTATTCATTGTCTTCAGCCTTAAATATAACAGAATACAAGGAATCAGCGCCAACTCCTTTAAGGGTAATTACTCGCAAATCACATTCCGGGGATGAAATGGGTATCATGGCAAGTGTAAAAAGAGGTACGGATGATGTCAAGAGTGCCGAAACCATTGATGCCATTTTTGATTGTATCAAGGTGAATAATAAAGCTGATTACGATTTGCTGATTGCGAAATTTCAAACTGCAACGGATAAGGTACAAAAAGACGAACTAAACGAAGAAGTAACCGGTATTTTTAAATTTTCGCGTACTTTCACGCATAACCGCTATTCACAGGTAATATTCAGGGTAACAGATACAGAAGGAAGTCCCGTCACTGATTTTGATCTCGTTTTAACCGCGGGGAACAACAATCCGAATCATCTTCCGGCGGGATTTGCCGCTGACCGCCAGCAAAACAGTAAAAACCCCGAAATGATTACCTATTATTTTAATTTCGATATCCTGAAAAACGGATCTCCTGAAACAAATTATAAAGACAAAATCATCAAACTGGGTTTACAAATTAATCCACGACCTGTGGAAGGTTTTGTACGTTTTGTTCCATGTGAAATGACCGCTAATACTGAATTATTGGATAAAGTGTTTAAACCCAACAGTACAACACTGATCGATATTGTCCTTCACAGGGTGGTCAGCAATGAGGTTTTCAGGTTTGAAGTAACGAATCCGCAAAAAAACGGATTGAGCTTTAAAAAAGTTGACTGGAGAAATAAGAATATTATTAAATAGCAAACAGTTAACTTAATTCTCCACAAAAAATCAGCAATTTCAAATCCCCCGGCAAATGAAAAAAAAATCGACCATTCCGGCCATTCCCCATTGGTCACTTGCCGCAGTGCTGATATTTACATTTTTACTTTACGCCAGGTCCCTGTTTAATGACTTTGTGTATCTTGACGATGATCAATACATTCTAACAAATCCTTTCCTCCGCGATTTTAGCTTCCATGGGATAAAAGTTATCTTTTCGTCCTTCTATTTCAGCAACTATCATCCCTTAACCACGCTCACATTTCTGTTTGAATATAAATTGTACGGATTGCATGCCTTTCCTTATCATTTACTCAATGTGGTGTTGCATGTGATAAACACCTGGCTGGTATTTCAATTGGCAGGCAAATTGAGCGGAAAAAAGCTGACTGCTCTGGTGGTTGCAATCTTATTTGCGGTACATCCCATGCATGTGGAGTCGGTGGCCTGGATTTCTGAACGAAAAGATGTGTTGTACGCGTGTTTCTTTCTGTTATCCCTCCTCTCCTACCTGCGTTATCTGGAATCCGGCCATAAAACCAAGTTCTATATTGGCGCTTTATTATTGTTCGTTATTTCATTATTGTCAAAATCAGCAGCCGTAACCTTGCCTGTTGTATTGGTTGCGATCGATATCTATAAAGGAAGGAAACTCAACCAAAGAACATTGCTCGAAAAATTGCCATTTTTCGCATTGGCGCTGCTTTTCGGAATTCTAACCCTGCTGGCTCAAAAGTCGGGAGGGGCCATCGGCGAATTTTCTTCGGTTTACAGTGCGATGGACCGTTTTTTCCTGGTGGTCTATTCAATTGCCTTCTACATCATCAAGATGATTGTTCCTTTCAATTTATCGGCTCTGCACTATTATCCCGACATACCGGGAGGAACGTTACCCTGGCCGTATTATCTTTCATTGCCTGTCCTGTTGGCCTTGTCATCGCTGTTGCTAACGAAAACCTCCTTCCGAAGGGAAACGATATCCGGCGTGTTATTTTTCCTGATTACCATCTCCGTCATGCTGCAATTCTTCACTTTCGGCTATTCCCTTACTGCCGAAAGATATACCTATATTTCATCCATCGGGCTGTTTTACATTGCAGGTCAGTACATGTCAGGTATCAGCAAAAAGCAAACAATGAAAATAGCCGTTGCGATTTTAACCATATTCCTGCTGGTATTTTCAATTCAGACGTGGAATCGCATCGGGGTATGGAAAAATGGGGATATACTCATCAACGATGTGATTAAAAAGAATCCTTTGTCATTTAATGGCTATTGGACCCGGGCCAATTTAAAAAACAACAAAGGCGATTTACAGGGAGCGCTGGTGGATTTTGACAAAGTCATAGAATATAAGCCGCATTTTGTTTCTGGTCTGCGCATGAGAGGCGATATCCGGAATAAACTCGGCAACTTTGAGGGTGCGCTGGTGGATTTAAACCTCGTCATCGGTTTCGATCCTGCCAATGCCGAAGCCTATATCATGCGTGGCAATTCCTTTTACAAACTGGGAAATATTCAGGCTGCGTTTCTTGATTGTAACAAGGCTATTCAGTTAAACCCAAAATTGGTGGAGGCATTTACCAACCGATGCATGCTGAAGGCCATCACCGGCGACACGGCTGGCGCCATGGACGACATCGGCAAAGCCATTGAACTTGCGCCCAAAGATGCGGAAGCCTATAGCAGCCGGGGTAACCTCAAGGTGATGATGAAGAATTTCAAAGGCGCTCTGGATGATTTTAACTTTTCCTTGAAATTAAATCCCGCGAACAGCGTGGTATATGTTAACCGTGGCCTGGCACGTTTGAACCTGAACGACGCCATCGGCGCGTGTGAAGACTGGAAAATATCTGTGGAACAGGGCAATAATGCTGCCTTGCAATTGATCAGCCAATACTGTCATTAATTAAAACTCCTTATCCCTCTCGGTCAAGTTGGAGTATTACAATTTATTTCGCTCCTTTTTGACGACTAGAAACTTGAATGATTATTCCAATTGGCATTGGCATCCAATTTAACACCTCAATTTTTATGGTAAAGTATTAGTTTAAATCACAGCCCCGAATGGGGCGTAATATATTAACGATGGGTGGAGCCCATCGCAGAGTGTCTTGCAACCTTTTAAGCCCTGAAAGGGCGTAATCGATTACACCCTTTCAGGGCTTAATGAGATATCGCTGGCCAAACGCACAGGGCTTCACCCTGTGTTAATAGATTCCGCCCTTTCAGGGCTAACATTGATTTAGAATAAAAAACTTAGAAGTGGCGAGTGGTTTACTTGACCGAAAGGGATAATCAGTTAATAAAATTGCCCCGGTCTCCCGGGGCAATTTCGCGCACATTACTAACAAATGTAGGTATAAAGAACGAAAACTATCTTGAAAACGACGGGTTGAAACCCGTTGTAGGGTCAGTTATTTTTTAGGCTTTGCAGGCGGTGGCGGCGGTGGTGATGGAGTCTCCGTTTTGACCTGTTTACTTTCCATTTTTTCATCATCATCCGTATTTACAATAACACGAACCTGGCGTTCCTGATTGTTTTTAACATGTTGATTCCTCCTGGGTTCGCGAACAATGATAACCCGTTCCTGTCTTTCAAACGTGGGAGCATCATTCAGGTCAATGATGATCCGTTTGCCGTTTTTACGGTCCTTGATGGAATAACTGACCACCCGGTCCATTGGAATCTCACCCAATAGATCATTCAACGACTGGCCCTTGCCACCCGACCGGATCATTCGTTCACATCCAGGGGCCATGTGTTCACACATGACTTTATCCATGTCGCAGCCCTCCATCATTCCTTCCAAATCAAGATCTTCCAGTTCTTCAAGGTTCATGTTACATTCCGGAATGTAAGGCATTTCAAATTTATAGTTGAATTCATCCGGCATGTTATGAACCCTGACCCGTGAATGTTTACCACCTTTTCCCAAAATGATCACTTTTTCGATTTCATTTTTCAGGGAATCAACCATGGCCGAGTCAGGCATTTCCATGGTGGTGTCATAAATGGTCACCTTGCCATTGTCATCGCTGACAATTTTCATTGTTATTTTTTTATGCGATTCAGTTTTTGCAGGTTCCTGTGAAACTGCCGGCTTTGTGATAAAGATTGCCAGAATCATTGCCGCAGCGGTAACGACGGCAAATTTGAACGAGAATAAATTAATTTTCATGGGGGCCTCCTTGGTTAAATTTTCTGATGCAAATCTACGCCCGGTAAGTGTCTGGAAATGTTAAGAAAACGTTAATGTTGGTTAATGTATCGTTAATGTTGACCAATGACATTTTCCTTTGCTTATTTTTGCATCATGAACAAAAGAATATTGTACATAATCATTGCAAGCATCTGCATTTCATTGATTGGGATCATCATCGTGCAATTCTTTTGGATCCGAAATGCATTTCAGGTTAAAGAGGCTCAGTTTGCAAGAAGTGTAAACGATGCGCTGGGCAGTGTAGTCAGTAAAATTGAAGCCCGCGAAAACATGTTTTTCATCAGCCGGAATTTTGAAGGCGACAGCATTATGAGAATTGTCCAGGCTTTTACAAAGGATACCAGTTCGACCATCAAGGACAGACTCGACTCTCTTCTTCAGATGAATGAAATGCCGATCAAACACTCCCCTCCTCCAGGGTTCCCCCCACCTCCTGAGCCTCACCGGCTGCCACCTTCAGGGGTTATTCACTATTCCTACCAGTATAATGTCGTTCCGGTTCAGAATGGACAAGATTCGATTACTGTTAAAATGGAGGAGATTGTTCAGGAGATGCAGGCGATGGATCCTTCGGAAATGAACTTTGAATGGGACGATCAGCTTGCACGGCTTGATTCGATGATGAAAATAAATTCTTCGGGAAATGAATCGCCTTACCAGGGACAACTGAATGGACCTGAAAATTTTGCAGAAGGAGAAATTATTATTGAAGCCCCCGGCGCTTCCGGTTCTCAGTCAATTCGATACCGGGTGCCACAATTTGTGCAGGCGGCTCCGTTCCAGCATCATATCCAGACAAACCGGACGCAGTTACAAAACCGTGAAACCAACATCCAGAAACTGGATAACAAAGCCCGCAAAATTCAGGACGTAATCAAGCAAATGGCCATTGCACTCGAAACGAAACCTGCTCCAATTCAGCAGCGGATCAATAAAAAAAGCCTTCAGGCCACCCTCAGCAAATCTTTTAAAGATAAAGGGATCGACCTGCCCTTCGAGTTTGCGGTATTTTCTCCGTCGAGTGACAGCAATCATATCCCCATCCGATCGTCAAATTTTAAACATGGTTACGAAACTTCCGAACATCGGGTATCCCTGTTTCCAAACGACCTCTTCCAGAAACCGGACATGTTGCTGGTCTTTTTTCCCGGGCAAAAATCGCATGTACTGAAATCATTGTCGCTGCTGCTGATCGGTTCCATCATATTCACCCTGATCATCATCCTTTCTTCCGGAGGCAGCATCGTGGTCATGATCAGGCAAAAGAAAATATCGGATATCAAAACAGATTTCATCAATAACATGACCCATGAATTTAAAACTCCCATAGCCACTATCTCCATTGCAGCAGATTCGATTACCAATCCCAGGGTGATTTCGGAACCGGAGACGATCAAAAATTTCACCCGGATCATCAAAGAGGAGAACAACCGCATGAATACCAGGGTTGAACAAGTTCTGCAGATGGCATTGCTCGACAGCCGTGATTTCAAACTTCGCCCTGAATTGGTTGATATGAATTACCTGATCGAAAAAGCAGTTTACCACTACCGGCTGCAAATTGAGAAACGCGAAGGAGTGATTACCACCCGGCTCGAAGCTGAACATTCAGTGGTAGATGGCGACGAGGATCATTTACGGAATGTGTTGCTGAACCTGCTGGATAATTCAAATAAATATTCCATTACCAAACCTGAAATTGAGGTCTTCTCATTTAATAAATCCGGAAAATTCATCTTTGGGGTACAGGATAAAGGAATGGGGATGAGTGCGGAAGTACAACGTAAAGTGTTTGACAAATTTTACAGAGTAACCTCAGGAAATATCCACAACATCAAAGGTTTCGGTTTGGGACTCAGTTATGTGAAAGCCATTGTTCTGGCGCATCATGGCGACATACGGATACAGAGTGAACTGGGGAAAGGCAGCCGGTTTGAAATCAGTTTGCCGGGTGTTCAGGAGAAGGAGGAGGAGATAGAGCAGGAGAAACAGTGAATATTGAATATCGAATATCGAATATTGAATATTGAATGACGAGTGACGAGTGAAAATATACCTTAATAATTATAGAAAATCGATATGAGTCCAAAAATTAGAATATTGCTGGTTGAAGATGATCTGAATTTCGGATCTATCATGAAGTCATATCTGGAGTTAAATGATTTTGAGGTTACCTTGAAAGTTGATGGAAAACAAGGTTTATCTGCATTTAATTCGGAATCGTTTGATATTTGTATTCTGGATGTGATGATGCCTGAGATGGACGGATTCACCCTGGCCAAAGAGATCAAAAAAACAAACAAGGAAACCCCATTTATCTTCCTCACAGCCAAATCGCTGAAGGAAGATATGCTGGAAGGGTTTAAGACAGGCGCCGATGACTACATTACCAAGCCATTAGACTCGGAAGTCCTGCTGTTTAAATTACACGCTATCCTGAAACGTCACATTCAGCGGGCTGAAAGTGATTCGGTGGTCAATGAAATGAAGATCGGGAAACTGCTTTTCAATTTCAACCTGCGCACTTTATCGCACAATAACCTCACGCAACAACTATCTCCCAAGGAAGCCCATCTCCTGAAAATGCTCATCAATGCAAAGGATGGCATTCTCCTGAGAAAAGACGCATTGGAAAAAATCTGGGGAAATGACAATTACTTCAATGGCAGAAGCATGGATGTATTCATCGCCCGTTTACGCAAATGCCTGAAAGCAGATCCTTCCATTGAAGTGGTCAATATCCATGGCAACGGATTTCGCCTGATTATTGGGTAATACTTATCAATCTCCGTCCCTGTTACGCCCCATTCCCCCGACCCCCTTCCTGATATATACCCCATCCCCCCGACCCCCTTCCCCAAAAAGGGAAGGGGGAGTACTTCCCTCCCTATTTGGGGAGGGATTGAGGGTTTGGTCCAATTTGGGGAGGGATTGAGGGTGGGGTCTGTGTGAATTCATTAACACTGTGAAATAAATAACAATAAATTCTTGTTTAAGAATGAAAGAGGTCGTAATTTTGCAGCCTCATTCAAGGTGGTTTTGGCCACCAAACAGTATAATACCATATGAAAGTAAATGAAATAGTTACGCTGATCAAAGGTACAGTCGTTTCGGGAAATGAAAACCTGGAAAGCACTGTGGATATGGCTTTTGCCTCCGACCTGATGAGCGATGTACTCACGGTTAAAATGGATAACCTGCTGCTGCTAACGGGCCTTGTCAACATTCAGGCCATCCGCACGGCAGAGATGTCGGATATCAGTTGCGTGGTGTTCGTGCGGAACAAGAAAGTTACGGAAGAGATGATCAGAATTGCGAAAGAAAACAAAATTACCATCATCCAGAGCCCATATTCAATGTTTAAAGTGAGTGGCATCCTGTTCAGTGCAGGCATTAAACCCGTATTTTAACATGCCGACCGAAAAGATGCATTTCGAATACCCGGTAGAGGGTGGAAATTTTTCAGCAGCCGGTTTCCCGTCGAGCCAGGTTAAAAAAACATTGAAACAACTCAATGTAAATGGAAATGTAATCAAACGAACCGTTGTGGCTCTGTATGAAGCAGAAGTAAATATTGTGGCCCACGCATATAAAGGCGTTATCGCGGTGGATATCGATACCGAGAAAATCCTCATCCGGCTCACCGATGAAGGTCCGGGAATTCCGGACATAAAAAAAGCCATGGAGATTGGTTATTCCACTGCGACTCCCGCAGTGAGAGAAATGGGTTTTGGTGCAGGAATGGGGCTGTCAAACATGAATACCAATGCCGACAAGCTACACATAACCAGCGAGGTAGGCAAAGGAACTGTCGTTGAAATTATTAATTACTTCCATGGATAAAACGATGGACAGCGAAACAACGATTCATTTTCACCATGCCCTTAAGTTCAGGGAGGACATCTGCATCGGATGCTCGCATTGTATGAACATCTGTCCGACCGAAGCCATCCGCGTGGCCCATGGAAAGGCACAATTGCACGCCAATCGTTGCGTTGACTGCGGAGAATGCTACAGGGTATGTCCGGTGGGAGCCATCATTGTCGAACAGGATGATTTCGAAAATATCTACAGCTTCAATACACGCGTTGCCCTCATTCCTTCGGTCTTCACCGGACAATTTCCCGACAGTGTTGATTCAACGGAGATATTGGCGGCTGTTCACGAACTGGGATTCACCCATGTCTTTGAAGTGGAGGAAGGCGTAGAATTTCTGAACGACCGGTTGCAGGAATATATTCAGGAACATCAATCAGTCAAACCTTTGATTTCGCCTTTTTGTCCTGCGATTGTCAGGTTGATCCAGGTTAAATTCCCTACCCTTGTCGGAAACATCATCCTGCTGAAGGCACCTGTGGATATCACCGCGTTACATGCCCGGAAAATACTGATTGACCAGGGTGTTAACCCCACTGAAATCGGAATTTTCTACGTTACACCCTGTGCGGCAAAAATTGTTGCGGTCAGAAATCCGGTAGGCGAGGAAAAATCGGTGATTGACGGGGTGATCAACATGAATTACCTTTACAATAAGGTCTTCAGGATCCTCCGGCAGAAAAAAATCAAATCGGCCATTCCGGGTTTTTCAATACTTTCGGGAAAATCGGTGTGTTGGAGTCTGACCCATGGCGAAGCCGACAACATGAAACAAGGCCGCAGCCTGGCGATTGATGAGATCAACAATGTGATTGAGTTTCTTGAAAAAGTCGAAAACGAGGAGATCGATGGTATTGATTTTCTTGAACTGCGTGCCTGTGACGAAAGCTGTGCCGGTGGAATTCTTTGCCCCGGGAATCGCTTCATAACTGTCGATAAACTCAGAAAACGTGCCATAAGCATCGAAAGTAACCATGCAACCATCCCTGAAGATTCCAGAGAGAAAATCGACAGGGACGACCCATTTCTAAACGAAAACATCAGTCTTGGCGAGGTTCTTCCCAGGTCGATCCTGAAACTCGACGACAACATGGCTGAGGCGATGAGCAAAATGAAAAGGATCTATGGATTAAACCGCATGTTGCCCCAGGTTGATTGTGGTATTTGCGGCTCCCCTACCTGCAAATCACTCTCTGAGGATGTGGTACAGCAGCAAGCAAGCATAAAGCAATGCATTTTTGTTCAGAAAATTCTTGAGCAGAATGACAAAATGGATATACAGGAATCAATCCAGATCATGCGATCGATCTGGAGCGACAATAAACTCGACCAAAACAGCCTCAAAGACGAACTCTCTAACCCTATCCTTCAGGATGGGGTCCTGAAAGATGAACTACCCCAAAACCAAAACCTATGAAAGTCTCAGAACTGGTTATACAACTTGGCTTAAAAATCCATGGTGGAAATAACGGACTTGACCGCGAAATCACCGGTGGATACACTTCAGACCTGCTCAGTGATGTGATGGGTCATGCCAATGCCGGTAAAATATGGATCACGTTGCAAACGCACAAAAATGTAATGGCCATTGCATCACTGAAAGAACTGGCTGCAATAGTCATTGTTAAAGGATACCAACCGGAAGCAGATATGCTGTTGCAAAGCGACATCGAGGAAGTTCCTGTGCTGGGTACTACAGAGGAGACATTCGAAATATCAGGTAAAATCTACCGACTCCTGAATGCCATATGAAAAAATTCAGGGCAGACCTCCATATTCATACCGTTCTGTCGCCTTGCGGCGACCTGGAGATGAGTCCTGACACAATTATCTCGAAAGCCAGGGAGATGCAGCTCGATATTATAGGGATCACCGATCACAACAGTACCCGGCAATGCAAAGTCATCAGCCGGATGGGCGCCCTGAACGGACTGATCGTGCTGTCGGGGGCGGAAGTAACGACCAAAGAAGAAGTTCATTGCCTTGCATTTTTTGAAACGGAGGAGCAGTTAAATAATTTTCAGGAATTTCTGGATATGAATCTTCCCGACATTCCAAATGATGTTAAACGATTCGGACATCAGGTGGTAGTGGATGCTGATAATAATATTGTGTTCACGGAGGAAAGGCTGCTGATATCGGCGCTCAATCAAAGTATTGATCAGGTAGAGGCCAAAGTGCACAGTTTAAATGGATTGTTCATCCCCGCTCATATTGATAAGCGACGGTTCGGCATCATTGAACAGCTTGGTTTTGTTCCTCCTGATCTGAAAGTAGATGCGCTTGAAATATCGCCATTCTGCCGTCAAAAAGAATTTCTGGCAGTTCACAGCGAATTAATCAATTACCCCTTTATCAGTGGATCTGACGCTCATTATCCTGAACAGATTGGCAGCAGGGTCACTGTTTTTGAGATGGAAAGTGGCGGATTTGCTGAGATTAGAAAAGCAATTATTGACCACATGATCGGACCCTATCCCCCCGCCCCCCTTCCCCAAAAAGGTATGGACCCCATCCCCCTGACCCCTTCCCCAAAAAGGGAAGGGGAGCAAGTCCCTCCCTTTTTGGGGAGGGATTTAGGGTGGGGTACTTATGAATAGAACTTTTGAACTAATTTGTTAATTTTATAACAAAGTTAATTATATAACAATAAGAATTTGTAATTTTGCCGTGAAAGATTTGTCAATGCATATCATGGATATTTTTCAAAACGCCATCAGCGCAAACGCAACCGTCATTTCGCTTGATATTGTTGAAGATACGCCTGGCAATTTTTTAAGGCTCGAATTTACCGACAACGGAAAGGGCATGACAACCGAGATAGCAAATCAAGTAACAGACCCGTTTTTCACTACGCGCACAACACGTAAAGTTGGAATGGGCTTGCCATTGCTGAAGCAAAACGCCGAAAGAACCGGCGGATCGTTCAAATTGGAAAGCCAGCAAGGCAAAGGAACGATGGTGAGGGCTCAATTTATGCTTGATCATCTCGACAGACCGGTACTCGGCGATGTCCCCGGGGCCATCGTACTCACTGCCACAGCCAATCCTGACATTGAATTTAACTACACGCACACAAAAGACAACAAAAAATATTGTTTCTCAACCCCGGAAGTAACGGAGGCTTTGGGTGACATTCCGGTGAATGACCCCATTGTTTATCAATACCTCCGTGAATTGATCGCAGAAAATCTTAACGAAATAGGCGTAACGCTGACATCATAAAAACAACAAACAATACGATTATGGAAAAAATTAAATCATTGGCCGATTTAAAAAGAATGCAGGGAGATCTTCGTGCCAAAATTGACTTGAGAGAAAAAAGCAACAATCCCGACACACGGATCCAGGTTAAGGTTGCCATGGCAACCTGTGGTATCGCCTCGGGCGCCAAAGAGGTGATGGAAGTTTTCATTGAAGAATTTAACAAACGCAACATTGACGCAGTGGTCACTCAAACCGGCTGCATGGGTTACTGCTATGCAGAGCCTACCGTTGAAATAACAAAACCCGGAAACGAACCCATTACCTTTGGCTATGTGGATGTAAAAAAAGCCAGTAAGATCATCGACAAATACGTGCTTAACAACGAATTGGTTGACGGGATTATCCCTGTAAATTATGAAACGATCGATAACAAATAAAATCCGGAAATAGTCACATGGCAAAAATAAAATATCACATGCTTGTTTGCGGCGGGACTGGTTGTCAAGCCTCAAAAAGTGAAGAGATTCTGAAAAATTTTCAGGATTTGATTAACGCAAAGGGACTTGAAACCGAAGTCCAGGTGATCAAGACGGGTTGTTTTGGATTTTGTGAGAAGGGTCCCATTGTTAAAATGATGCCCGATAACACTTTTTACACCAAAGTAAAGCCTGAAGATTGTGCAGAGATTCTGGAGGAGCACATTATCAAGGGAAGAAAAGTACACCGCCTGCTATACCAGGATCCTGAGACAGGAGAGTACAAAAGCGATTCAAAACACATGGGTTTCTACAAGAAACAAATCAGGATCGCCCTGCGGAATTGCGGGTTCATCAACCCCGAAAACATTGACGAATATATCGCCCGGGATGGTTACCAGGCGTTGGGAAAAGTACTCACTGAACTGACCCCTGAAGCAACCATTGAAATTCTGAAGAAATCCGGATTGCGCGGACGCGGCGGCGGTGGTTTCCCTACCGGTTTGAAATGGGAAATCACCCGTGCGGTAAAGGCTGACCAGAAATATGTGGTTTGCAATGCCGACGAAGGCGACCCGGGCGCATTTATGGACCGGTCGGTACTCGAAGGCGACCCGCACACGGTGCTTGAAGCGATGGCCATCAATGGATATTGTACCGGCGCCGACAAGGGAGTGATTTACATCCGTGCGGAATATCCGCTGGCTGTTGAGCGCTTGAAAATCGCCATGAAACAGGCCAGAGATTATGGATTGCTGGGGAATGACATTCTCGGAACAGGCTTCAACTTCGACATTGAAATCCGATACGGCGCTGGCGCATTTGTTTGCGGTGAAGAAACCGCCCTGATCCATTCCATGGAAGGACTCAGGGGAGAGCCAACAGTAAAACCACCGTTCCCTTCCGAATCCGGATTTCTGGGCAAGCCGACCAATGTCAACAACGTAGAAACCTATGCCAACATTCCCGCCATCATCCTGAAAGGGGCTGAGTGGTTTGCCAGCATTGGTACTGAAAAATCAAAAGGCACCAAAGTATTTGCCCTGGCAGGAAAGATCAACAATGTAGGACTTATTGAGGTCCCTATGGGCATCACCCTGCGCGAAGTGATCTTCGAAATTGGCGGCGGCATTAAAAACGACCGGAAATTCAAAGCAGTACAAACCGGCGGACCATCCGGTGGCATGCTTACAGAGAAGGATCTTGACACGCCAATTGACTATGACAACCTGATTGCCGCCGGCTCCATGATGGGATCGGGTGGTATGATCGTGATGGACGAGGATGACTGTATGGTGGCCATGGCAAAATTCTACCTGGAATTTACCGTTGAGGAATCCTGCGGAAAATGTTCTCCCTGTCGCATCGGCAACAAGCGGTTGTTTGAAATGCTTGAAAAAGTGACGCAGGGCCACGCGGTAATGGAAGATCTGGACAAATTGCGCAACCTGAGTCATGTAATCAAAGATACATCGCTTTGCGGACTCGGGCAGACCTCCCCTAACCCGGTACTGTCATCCATGGCCAATTTCTACCATGAATATCTGGAACATGTGGGCGATAAAAAATGCCGCGCCGGGAGTTGCAAGTCACTGATGCAGTATATCATCATTCCCGAAAACTGTATTGGCTGTACACTTTGTGCAAGGAATTGTCCGGTCGATGCCATATCGGGCGAACGCAAGCAGGCTCACTTCATTGATCAGGAAAAGTGCATCAAATGTGGCGCATGCATGGAGAAATGTAAGTTCAATGCGATTTTTATTAAATAACCAGGAGGAATACATGGAAATGGTAAAACTGACCATCGACGG
>JBAXFM010000007.1:0-37807 GCA_037139855.1 Bacteroidota bacterium | reverse complement strand
ATGTTAAATAATTAACAACCGAATCTCGCCCCATGAAAAACCTCATCTCCTTTGCAATACTGTTCCTGCTTGCTGTTACCAGCGTTGTTGCCCAGGTCGGCATCAATTCAGATAACAGCAGCCCTAATTCATCTGCGATGCTTGATGTAAAATCAACCACCAAAGGACTGCTGCCGCCCCGTATGACCTTTGAAGAGAGGAATGCGATTGTAAATCCGGCTGAAGGTCTTTCAGTGATTTGCATGAATTGCAATGGAGATGGGAGTGGTTGCTTTTCCATTTACCTGGGTGGCCAATGGCTGAACATGTACGGGTATTGTGCAATCCCGGTTCCACCTGCTGCCGGAATACCTGTGCAATTGAATGCACAGATCATCTGGAACTGGAATGCCGTACCCATCGCTACCGGGTATAAAATAAATACCATCAACGACTTTGCCACTGCCACCGACATGGGCACAGCCACAACCAAAAATGAGACAGGCTTGTTGCAGGGAAGCAGTTATACCCGTTACGTATGGGCTTACAATGCCTGCGGGTATTCTTATCCGCCGACAATCCTTATCGCAGACGCATTGGCCTGCGGATCCACCTTTACAGTCAACCATGTGGGGGGAACGGTCGCTCCCAGTTCAAAGACCGTTACCTACGGAACCGTGACCAACATTCCAGGGGAGGCTCCGAAATGCTGGATTACCCGAAACCTTGGGGCCTCCCAGCAACCTGCCTCCGTAAGCGACAACACAGAGGCCTCGGCCGGCTGGTACTGGCAATTTAACCTGAAGCAGGGTTACTGGCACAACGGAACAAACCGTTACCCGACCACATGGGTAAACACCATAACTGAAAATTCAGATTGGATAGCAGCCAATGACCCATGTACGCTATTATTGGGCATTACCTGGCGGATACCCACCGCTGCTGAATGGACCAACGTGGATGCAAGCGGGGCCTGGAGTGGTTGGAATGGCCCATGGAATTCAGATTTGCAAATGCATGCTGCCGGGAACCTGGCCAGCGGCGGTTCATTGGGCAACCGGGGATCGTATGGCTTCTACTGGAGCAACACCCAGGATGTCGATAACGGTTTGCTCCTGATGTTCTCAGTCGGAAGCAGCTTCATAAATACCTATCAAAAGATGAATGGCTTCCCCCTCCGCTGCCTCAGGGTTTTATAAAAGGTTTCGGAATTTTACTCCCGAAACCCTTTTCAATCGATTTTAACATTCACCGAACTAATTGAAAATCAATCTTTATCGTCCGTTTCTTTCTTTAACGGTGTTTTCTTCAGCAGATCACCTTTCGGCGAAAACTGGACTTCGAACCCTTGCTTATCTTTCTTCAAGTCCATCTCATACTTGATATCGGTTGCGGTGGTAAACTTCGCTGAAAAAGCTTGTTTTACTTGCGCTGGAACCTTATCAGCGGTGATCTTTTGGGTGAACCCCATTAAACTGATCAGCATGCATTCCGACAGCAATAAAATGATCTTTTTCATGATTGAATGGTTTAATGATTTAAAATTGAAATAATGATAATCAAAGGAAAAAGTAAAGCCAAAGGTAACTTTTTGTTTCCAACGTGTCAGGTTGTAAAAATGAACTCAATGTCAATACATCCACTTAAGTTTTTCTTAATGAATTATTTAAAAATCCGGATGATTAATCGTATCTTTGTATTACTTCCTGATATAAAAGCAGACAAGTGTCTGCCATACTCTGCCGCAAAAAAAAATTGCAAAATCAACCAATGAAAAAACGCATCTCACCAGACCTTTTTAAAAATGATTCGGGTGAAAGCACACAAGCCGGAACCCTGCGTCAATTGGCAGAAGGAATGTTGAAAATCAAACCAGGGAAAACAGGTTCGAAAGTTAGGGTCGAAGATTCATTGCGTTTTTTTCATGAGCTACAGGTTCATATGATTGAATTGGAGTTGCAGAGCGTGGAACTATTGGCGGTTCAGAAGCAGTTCGCGATTGCAAATGAAAAATACCTTAAATTATATGATTATGCACCCACCGGATATCTCGGAATTTCGAAAATGGGTGAGATTCTTGAGTTAAACATTACTGCGGCAAACATGCTTGGCAAAGAACGCGAAAGTATAATGCACAGTCGTTTTGGTTTTTTTATTACTGATGAGACCAAACCCGGTTTCAATAGCTTTCTTGAAAAAATATTTGAAAGCAAAATCAAAACATCCTGCGAGGTAACTCTTTCTGCCGTGGCAAGCACAATCGTGTTTGTAACCCTTATTGGTGTTATATCCGACAGTGGAAAGCAATGCCTGATAAACATGGTTGACAATACAATACTCAAACACGACAAGGAATCATTGCTCTCCAAACAGGAAAATCTTGTTGCAGAATTATTGGTTGCAAACAATGAACTTGCTTTTCAAAACAAAGAGAAAGGGAAAAGGGCCGATGAACTGGCCATTGCCAACATCGAACTTTTATTTCAACATGGGGAGAAAGAAAAACGTGCGGCAGAATTGGTCATCGCAAATACCGAACTCACGTTTCAAAACGAACAGAAGGGGATGCGTGCCGATGAACTGATCAGTATAAACAGGGAGCTTTCATTCAGTCTCGATGAACTGAACCAGTTTGCCTACATCAATAACCATGATCTCCAGGAACCCCTCAGAACACTTACGTACTTTACTCAGCTTCTTCACGATGATTATGGTGATAAACTTGATGAAGACGGGCACAGGTATATTGAATTCATTCACAATTCGGCAGTCCGGATGAGTAAAATGGTCAGGGACTTGTTCGAATATTCGATATTGGGCAAAGAGAGTGTTCGATCCCTCATCGACTGCAATAAAGTTGTAAACGCTGTACTGCTTGATCTGGACGATTCGATCAAAGCCAGTCAGGCAAAAATAACACTTGAGAAATTGCCCACCATCGTTGGCTTTGAAACCGAATTGAGACTGTTGTTCCAAAACCTGATCGCCAATGCGATCAAATTCCATAATAAGGATGTAATTCCTGAGATAATTATTTCAGCCGGGAGCAGTGAAAAAAAATGGATTTTTTCCATTAAGGACAATGGCATTGGGATTGATGAAAAACACAACAACAAGATTTTCATCATCTTTCAGCGGTTGCATAACCGCGACAAATTCGAAGGAACAGGCATTGGTCTTGCACATTGTAAAAAAATAGTGGAAATGCATGGTGGCAAAATTTGGGTGGAATCGACTCCCGGTTCAGGAAGTAATTTTCTGTTTACAATCCCAATCCTCACCATCTGATAAATGGACAGGGTATTAGAGCATTTTTCGTTTTACCTGTCTGTAACCACAAACGATTCCTCCGTTAACAACATCTCCCCAGAAGGTGTGATTTCCCTGAGCAGGATCGTGTATTTTCCCGGCGTGTCCGGAGCCTTGAACGTAACTTTGGCAGCGCCTTCCGGGTTCGTCTGAACTGCCGGGTTCCAGTAAACGGTGTTCCGGGCATCAGGTATGTTCCCAGGTATTGTATCCGGAAGGGTATTTTCATTAAATTCTTCCAAAAACCGGTAATTGACAAAAGTTCCTGATGTTGGCAGGTCGATGCCGGCAAAGTCATTTTTCTTCGATACGAAGCTTACGATCCCCCCGTAGGTAATCTCCCCTTTGATGTAGAGGGAATCAATGAGTTCAATCCGATTGATTTCCTGGGGCGACATGGCCAGGATTTTTTCTATGTTATTCACCGCAACCCAGTCGACAAGCATCAACGGAGCATATAATGCCATATCAGGTTGGGTGGTGTAAAACCTGAACTCTCTTTTGCCTGCTGTTTTTCTGAGCTTCACAGCAACGGGTAGTTCCGTGAAATATTCGCCCAGGGTGGGCAGGTCAATGTATTTATCCATGACAAGAATGCCCGATGGTTTTCCGTAGAACGGAGTGTTATTGACCTCTGTCATGGTATCAGCTGTCAGGATATTTTCCCTGAAAACGGTCCTGACCCTGGAATTAACTGCCAGCTTAAAGGCTGATTTCATTTCTTCATCATTCAATGTGAACCGTGGCGAAGATAAATCGACAGATCTGGAGCAGAAATCATTGTCGATGAATATTTCAGGAAGGATATCAGGAAGGTCGTCGGCACAAAGGAAGATATCCTTTTTCCCGTGATAATCAGGTAAGGCAAAGAAGAACCTTCCGTTTGAATCGGTGCGCACCACCAGAATGTCCTTGTCGCCGATGATAGACAGGTTAACTTTGGCCCCGGGAACCGGTTTGCCCGATTTCTTGCCGATCAATTGGCCTGACAATGAAATGCCCCGGGTTTCAGGAAGATAGGTAACACTGTTGTCAGTGTTCAGGGGGTTGATTGTTGGTAATAACTGATTGTCAAAGGTGGACTCAGGAACGACCGACAAGCATAACAGGACAGCCATCCCTTTTCCTGAATTCCTGCTGATGTTTAACATGATCTCCTCACGGGGTGCATAAACCTTTTTGCCCGGTGTGATGCTCAATGACTGGTCATGGATTGCTGTATCTCCCCTGTGCTTAGGCTGATTTGTTGTATCCAAAAATTTATTACCGGCAAGCACTTCAGTTTTATATGGATTGATGATTTTCAGCATGACGTATGTGTAATCAGCCGTGCTGCCGTTTCTCATGAATCGGGTATAAAACTTAAGGTAGTATATTCCTGAAACAGTTTCTTCCGGGATGGTGAGGATGCCGTGACCGGTACCGTTTTGAAGCAGATATTTTCCAGCAGTGAGCCTGGTTCCGCTGTGGGTGATCAGTTCACAATAAAAAGCCTTGCTGATTTGTTCAACAGGGTGATCCTGCTGGTGACAAAGGACGACCGAAAACAGCGCCTTCTCGCCAGAAATATACATAGTCCGGTCGGTGCAAACCTTTAACCATTCTCTTGATTCACCGTTATAGGTGTTTTGCGATTTCAGGCCCGGGCATACGGATATCAGCGCCAGAATCACCAGGAAATATATGATGGATGTTCTTTTCATGCTATTTTGGCCAAAAATCAGGTTTTACCGTACCACCTCCCATTTTACGGCAGTCAACACATTCATTGTTCAATATTTTCACGGTCTCGCCACGGTAATAATAATATATTGGATATTGCCAGGTGAAAAATTCTTTCCACTTGAATTTTCCCAGATAGTCTTCTGTGCAAAAATTGAAGAAATCGAGGTAAATCCCTTCAACATCCTTGTAAAAATATCTTTTAGACGACAACGATGCGGTATAAAAGTATCCAAGGACCACTCTGTCGGGATGGCTTAAGTTGACCAGGTTTCCCTGGATGGCAAGCGGCTGCTTTTCATAAAGGCCTCCTTGTTCATTGCTGTTGATGCGCAACTGCTCCCAATAATTATAGGCGCCTTCACTCAGGGCAAGCTGACTGACGAGCATGCTGTAAAGGATGCCCAAACGGGAAGTGTTCCCGTCAATCATGTGCAGCGGGTATTGTTTGTAACTGTTTTGAGTAAGGCTTTTCGTAGAAAGGGTAAAGACATTTTTCACCGGTCCGTTGGCCCAGCAAACAAAGTTGGTATAATCGGGGGGATACACCTGATGGAAGGTGCCGTCATAATAATATTCAACCGGACGGGCAGCCTGATATTCCCAGGTTTCAATGACCTCCCATTTGTAGTATTGACTGTAATTACCCTGGGCGTTCAGGTCTACGTAAAATTGCATGACCGTTTTGTTAATGCCGGGATTGGATGTTGGAATCTCTTTGATGGCATAATAAACAGAATCCAGTTTAGGCCCGGCCGGCATTTTATCAAATCCTGAAGCAAGTTCTTCGCCATCCGGAGCTGTAACGGCTACCTTGTAGGAAGTACCTGCTTGAAGTGATTCCCGGCCCATCCATACATGGTATTGTCCCGGACTGAATTCTTCAAGGGGAAATGCATTGCCTTTATCATCCACGATCGTAACCTGACAACCTGATACGGGTACGTATTTCGGAGCATCAATGGGCGCCGAAAGCGAAACGCCAACCTCCTGCCAACCTTCAACATCGGTTATCCTCCCCGACACCACGTACTTATTTTCCACATTGGCATCAATCACAGGGTCATAAAGTTTGATACATGAGGCCATCAGCAGCAAGATCAATATGATTGAAATGTTTTTAATCTGCTGCATAATTCCCAAGTTTAAACAGCCAGGTAATGGTGAAAATGGGCACCCCGATAACGGAATACTGGTAACTGTTTATTTTTCCATCTTCCAGTTTGAAGTAAACCGAATAAGGGTTGTCGCGCCCGGTCACATTGTAAAGGTTGAATATGATTGAATTATGCAAAAACTTTTTTCTTTTGAGACTTCCCTCAATGGTAAGGGAAAGGTCGAGCCTGAAATAGTCGGGAATCCGGTATTCGTTTCGGTTCGAATAATCCACGTATGGCGTACCGTTCACATAGTATATCGAAACAGGATATGTTACCGGCTTTCCGGTTTGGTAGGTGATGACCCCTGAGGCAGTAATCCTGCGGCTGAAATGGTAAATGATTACTGTATTGAGCACATTCGGAATGTCATAATTGGCTGGGTAGGCAAGTCCGTTGTTGATGCGTTCCCACGGAAAATCACCATTTACCTTGACGATGGAACGTGATAAGGTATATGATAACCATCCTTCCAGTTTCTGGCCGCTGCGCCTGATCAGGAATTCCATTCCATAGGCGTTTTGTTTGCCTGGCAAAACGGTCGTTTCAACATTTGGATTGTTCAGGAAATCAGCCCCATCAACGAATTCAGGATAGTTGGCAATATGCTTATAATAAAATTCGAGCGAAGCTTCCCATCCTGAGGAGGGAAAGGTACGGAAAACGCCGGCAGAGATCTGGTTGCTCCTTGCAGGAGGGATATGGTAATCTGCCAGTTTCCACTGTGAATTTGGCGCCAGCGCGATGGTGTTGTTCAATACAAAAAGATTCTGATGCATCTGGTTGAAAGCGACTTTCACCGTGCCGTTTGCATCGGTTCGCATGATCACGGAAGCCCGTATGTCGGGTTCAAAATACCATTTGATGGCCTGCCCGTTTCCATAATGCAGGGTGTCGCTGATGTATCGGGGGTCTTTAGGCGCTTCCGGATAATAGGTGAAAACCGTTTTGGGTCCGAGCGGGTTGAAGAGGGTAAACCTGAGTCCGGCTGAAATATTCATCCATGGAAGGATGTCGTGAGAATCTGAAAGATACAGGGCGCTCTCGATGCCTTGTTCCTGTCCAAGCTCAACGGGTAACCTCACTGATTTTTCGCCGTAGGGTTTCACCGTTCCCCGGTCGAGTTTGTAAAAGGTAAGCCCTGCGCCATATTGCAGCGTGTTCTTCGACGAAAGGTTGTTGGTGAAATCAGCGTTAATCCGGTAATCGCCGATTTTGTATGAATGTTCATAGGCCTGGGGTGGTTCCTGCTGATCAATGGTGTTGAAGGCATACTGCGAGCCTGCAAGAGAAAAATCTGCACGCATGGAGGTGCTGAAATTATGGCTTAAATTAATGGATGCCCCATTGTTGGAATACTTATAAGAATTTATGTCGGAGAGTTTAAAATTATCCTGGCTATGGTAAATAAAGACCGACAACTGGCTTTTTCGAAAATCGTAGTTCCAGGCGGCTGTCAGATCATTGAATCCGGCCTGACTGGTGCGGATAACCGGGTCATTGATCTGGCGGAGGATCCAGTCGGAGAAGAGATAGCGGCCGCTGATCAGGAAGGAACTGGTGTCTTTTTTAATCGGGCCTTCTATGGAGAGGTTGGCGGCCATCGGGCTGATACCGCCACGGGCAGTGAACCGTTTGCGGTTGCCCTGTCTGCCAATGATGTTGAATACCGAGCTAAGCTGCCCGCCATATTTGGTAGGGATATGCCCCTTGTAAATCGAGAAATCTTTGACGATATCGGCATTAAAGGCCGGGAAAAAGCCAAAGAGGTGGGAAGTGTTGTAAATGGGAATCCGGTTGATATAAAATGCATTTTGGTCGTAGTTTCCCCCACGAACATTCAGCCCGGCTGAACCTTCCCCCACGGTGACTATCCCCGGCAACATCTCAGCCACTTTCAGAATATCCCTTTCGCCCATCAGCATCGGGATCTCCTTGATTGCTTTGGCAGAGATCTTTTCCAGACCGGCGTCTTTGAACCTGAAATTCATCTGCCGATCGCCAAATACAACCACTTCCTTCATCTGGATGGCCGATTTCTTCAGTTCAACGTTAAACTCGCCATCGGAAAGTACTTCGAGAAAATATTTTTTTGTTTCCTGTCCCATGAAGTTGAAAACAGCAGTATAATTGCCGGGCTTCAACACCATGCTCAAAAAGCCGTTCTGATCGGTGGCCGTGCCTGCTTTGGTCTCGCGGAGGAACATGGTAGCGCCAATCAGGGCCTCCCCGGTTTGCTGGTCGGTAATTCTGCCGCGGATGGTCACCTTCGAATCGCTCCCTGCCAGACCTTTTTTGCCTACCCGGAGTGTTTGCATTACATCCGCCTTTCTCCCGGTGAGATAGCGTTCTTCGCTTTGGGTGAGGGCCCTGGCATCACGGGTAGAACTGTCGGATCGCAATTGCTGCGTCTCAAAATCGGGTAACCTCTCCGGAAGTTTTTCGCCCGGCAGCGCCACTATTCCGCCATTCCATGATGAAGCCAGGAGCTTTGTGCCCTTCAGCGCCTTTTCAACAGCCGAGATTACACTGATATTGTCAGCATCCATGGTTACCGTAATGCCTTGTATCCAGGAATCCTCATAGTAAATTCTTACCATCGATTCCTGGTAAATATAATCACAGAACCCGGTGAATGGCATGTCATGAAAGTGACAGGAAACCAGCGTATCCGGGCCTTTACCCTGGGCGGGAGCATTAAAAAAGAGCAGGTGTATGAGCAGCAGCAGTTTCATCACTTTACTTGATATGGCCAATAAAGGTGATCATTTCCGCCATCACCTGGTCGGAGGCTTTTCGTATCTTGATTTTATGTTTTCGGAGGTAACTTTTTATCTCTGACCTGTACCCGGCATCAAAAATTCGGATCAGGCTTCGTTTTGAATTGAATGGTTTGAGTTTTCCATCCATTAAAACAAAAGAATCCCGCACGGCAGCGCTAAAAACATAATTGGAGGTCCCGATGGTGTTGTTCAAATTGAGACTTTTTCGCCAATAATAAAGAATTCTCACCGGGGCTTCCCCCAGTACCTGGTAAAACAAAGGTTCTTTTTCGAGGGTGAGGAACTCGAAATTTTTATTGCCCAGCCGGAAGCCTTTCAGCCATGCCTGTGACACTTCGATAATGTTGACTTTCCCCGTTCCGTCAGAAAACTGAAGTAAAAGTTGTTGGTTGAAAATGTCAAAATTCAGGATGACATCCTGATAATGTTTGACATTGAGGGTAACACTGCCGGTTTCATAACCGGGTGAAACAAGATATTGGTGTCCAGTGGTTCCGGGGGTGGCAAAATAGTTGTATTTCTTTCCGTTGCAGAGGGTTTGATCCAAACCATACACCTGATCGTAGTCCTTTGCAGCATCCTGCGCCTGCATGGTTCCTGAAAAGGAGAAAAGGATAATGCACAATAATGGAAACGTTATCCTTTTCATCCAGGGGTTCTTAAATTCGTGTTTTCAGGGCCGGAGATCGGCTAAATGGACCTGTTATTGCAAAGGTACAACTACTTCCAGCAGTTCCGGCAAGTCCATCCCTAATTTTTTGAGGTGCTCAATCTTAGGAACACCGTTTTTGGTCCATCCCCGACGTTCGTAAACAGCATCGAGCAGTTGTTCGTAGCGGTTTTCACGATAGGCGCGCAACACCTTCATTTTCTCTTCGGTGGTTTTTCCTGCCGGATCAAAATTAACCTGTTCAAGCAGTTGTTTGTCGTAACGTTCAGCGCGCGATTCGTATTCTTCCTTCGTTACTGGTCCGCAGGCACGGTACGGCTGGGCATCATGCTTTCGAAGACCATATCCCCTGCGGATGTTGAAAATTCGCTGGAAGTTATAAACGCGCTCCGACATGTTGATGATTTCATGCTTGTCGATGCTTGATCCGGTTACTGCATTGAAAATGGTTACATAGTTATCAACATGCTGCGGCACTTTGGCCGGTTCAGCGTTTTGTGCATTGTCTTCAGTTTCAACATCATTCCAGGGCAACTTGCAAAATCCTGCTAGTCCGAACCAGGTGCGGAACATCGGGAAATAATGCAATGCTTCGGCTTTCTTCTCAAAAGTTGGAATCTGGTTGTTTACCATATCCATAAAGATCAGCCAGGCCTCGTCATGTTGTGGTCCCTTGTTGGTCATGGCATAACCGCCTTGCTGTGCCAGCGATTCTTTGGAAACATATTGAGAATATTCCAATCCCTTGTTTTCCATGCCGATATCCTGCATGAACCCGGGATCGCCCCATCCGTTTTCAGCAAACAAAGCCTTCATTTTCCGGACACCCTGCCCGGCGATGAGGCCAAAGCCTTCGCCTTTTGATACCAGATGCAACAAATCCATGGCTGCATCGGCATTGCCGAAGTTCAGCTTCAGGCCGCCGGTGCGTTCCTCGTTCAGGATTCCGTTTTCATAGCATTCCATCACAAACCCAAGAATGGTTCCCCAGGAGATGGTGCATATGCCGTAAGTGTCGCAATAGAAGTTTGCTTCGATGGTAAAGTCGGGGTTGAAGATCCCGGCAATGGAGCCGAGCGATGAAGTGGTTTCATATTCCGGCCCGTCAACAATCACATGACTGCCTGCATAAGGTCCTGAACGGAGCAGATAGTTGTCAACCCCTTTCGCGCAGGCCATGTTACAGCCCACCCAGCAGCCGTCGGGTACATTCTGGGTGAAATAGGACATCCACACATCGCCGGTAATTTTATCAGAATCCTTATGGCTGCCATATTTAAAATTGTTTACCGGCAGAAGGTCGTAGTCATTCATCACGTTGGTAAGATGGGCAGTACCCTTCTTCTTCATTTCACACTGTTTGTCATCAAGTTCGCGCATCTCCTTGTTGAACGTACGTCCACGCTCCTGAATGGCTTCCATGTTGACCACATTGTTGCGGTTGCCGCCAATGGTTTTCACATGGGCCACCAGCGCTTTGATTTTTTTATCACGCAACACTGTGCCGATGCCACCTCGACCTGCTTGTTTCAGTCTGACTTTTTTGCGTTTGATATCATAGAAACTGAAGTTGAGCATTCCGATGAGGGAGTGCTCGGCAGCCGTACCCGCAGAGACAACCGAAACATTATATTTATCTTTTTCAGTCCCGGGAACGGCCATCATGTCGTGCAACTCTTCAGCAAGGATATGACTGTCGGAGGGAAGATCCCCTGCCTCGTAAATTTCGATCACTGCACGTTCTTCTTCGAATACAACCAGGACCTCCTGATCAGATTTTCCCTGTATTTCCAACGCATCAAATCCGCAGAATTTCAGAAAAGGGCCAAAAAAACCGCCTACATTCGAATCAACCACAATGTCGGTTTGTGGACTGATGGCGCAGCAAATGGCTTTTCCGCTTCCCGAATATTGCGTAATTCCACAACACGGACCGCCGGAAATAACGATTTCATTTTCAGGGTCATTCCACTTGGTATCGGGTTTGGTAGCATCCCAAAGCAACCGGAGGTCAAATCCTTTTCCCCCGATGAATTTCTCTTTCATCTGCGCGGTAACAGGTTTTTCTGTGATTGCAAGGTCACCGACATTAATGTGCAGGGTGCGGTTGTTATATCCTTTATCAATCGGGGCCCAGGTATATTTATACTGTGCCAGCAACTTGTGTGTCTTTTTGAAATCGTCGAATGTCATATCGATTTTTATTTTGTGAATTTTTTAACGAAACAAAGTTAGTAAAAAACCATTAGGTAAATACCCGTAAATCAAAAAGTTCGATCGGTTTTGTTGTGCATGTCGGAATCATGTGTACAGGTGGATGAGTGGACCCGTCATTCGTCATTTGTCATTTGTCATTCGTCATTTTCTACGATCTTCCCAGGTCCTCCTCCTCCGGAAACGAAACTTCATGCCACGAGTAAAGCCCTTCCAGCAGGCGGTCCCTTTTTTCCTGTGGGGTTAACCGCTCAAACGCTTCGCGGGCCTCGCGGGCTTTGCGACGTTTCTCCTCCTCGATGTGATGGATGTTTTCCGTGTAATTTTCTTCCACACATTTTTGAAGGAAATCGCGTGCCACGGTGGGAAACAACTCAAGCAACAACTCATCTTTTTCGTTGTCGGCAAGTTTCATATCACCATATTCCTCGAAGATGGTGTTTTCCTGTTTTTTATAGTTTTTGGTATCATAGGCGGTTTCCTCCCTGACGCCGGTAAGCTGTTCCCTGAAATCAGGATCAACGGGGATGGGTGTTCTTCCATAGATCCCTTTGACCAGGTTTACAAACTGAATTGATTTCGTGGTAAAGTAGGGGAGGTCTTTGTTTTCGTCTATTACGCAATTAACGGCTTGTACACCAACGATCTGGCTTGTAGGGGTGACCAGCGGCGGACATCCTGATTTGATTCGTACCAGGGGTACCAGTTCAAGCACCCTGGGAAGCAGGTGATCAAGTTTGAGTTGTTTGAGCTGGGCATGCATGTTGGTGTACATTCCACCAGGGATTTCAGCTTTTTTAACTGCTTCATCCGGCTCCGGAAAATTAAAATGTTTTTCAATGGCCAGGCAGGCAGCCAACAGTTCGTCCTCCCGGTCGTGTTTGGCCATGTAAATAGCCTTGGTAAACAGTTTATTGATTTCTTTGGGAAGTTTATCTTTGGTGAAATCGAATTCGACCGGCAGCACTTTGCAGGTGTCGAACTCACTCAACTCTTCCCTGATGGTTTTCAATTCCTTGTTGATGGCAAGCACTGCCTGCGGGTTGACCCCCGTGTCGATGCCCATCTTGTCGCAGAAAATATGAATCAGTTCATAGGCCGGCGCTGCTGGTCCGCCAGCGAAATTCCAGATGTTGGTGTCTACAATGTCAACGCCGTTCACGATGGCCGACAATACGGAGGCAAGTCCATATCCTGGAGTACAATGGGTATGAAAATCAATGGGTACCCGAACCTCCGATTTAAGCCGACGGATCAGTTTCCCGGTTTGGGAAGGGGTGATCAGTCCGGCCATATCTTTGATGGAGATCATATCGGCGCCCAGCGCTTCGAGCTGCCGGGCTTTTTCTACGAAATAATCGATGGTGAAAATATCATGCGGCAAAGCTTTGAAGTGTATCCAGGAGCGGAATTTTTGCCGGGTCGAAAATTTGGGATCCACGGTAAAACTGATTGCACAATCAGCAATGCCACCGTTTTGTTTGACATATCTGATCGTTGACTTCATGTTTTCCACATCGTTGAGGGCATCAAAAATGCGCATGATTCCAATGCCCGATTGCACTGCCAGACGGTTAAATCCTTCGATCACCTCTTCGGGATAGGGGTTATAGCCGAAAAGGTTGCGGCCCCGCGAAAGCGCTGTCAGAAGTGAAACATCACCCACAGCCTCCTTGATCTTTTCAAGGCGTTCCCACGGATTTTCAGACAGATACCTCATGATTGAATCGGGAACTGCGCCACCCCAAACCTCCATGGCATAAAAACGGGCATCCTTAAAAAAAGGTAAAACACGGTCAACCTGGTCCTGGGTCATCCGGGTAGCAAAGAGGGATTGCTGACCATCTCTCAGCGTGAGGTCCCTGATTTTCAACTTACTTTTAGACATTTTGCGACAGATTTGTTAATTATTTAACAATAACGCAAAATTAGTAAATTCACTGAATCAGAAAGCGCATTTTTTTATTCAATATAAGAGTTTTTTACCGGTTCGCTTTTTTTATGATGATGATGGCGCCGGTGGGAATGCCGTCTGTTTTCCTGGGAAGTAAACCTTGTGATGATAACAATGGCAAATATCACAGATGCCAATAATGCAACGGCATTGGCAACAATGGCTGATTTTATTGAACTCAGGTGGGTTGTTGATTTTGAGTCTTCTGCCACAAATGCCATGACCCAAAAAAATACGAGGTAAACCTGAAAATAAAAAAGAAATTTGTAAAGATGAACATAGGATTTTTTACTGAACCACTCCTCATTCATATGCAAATGGAAAGAAGCGAGTAGTCTGTAATAAATCCAGGCCATGATCGTGAGGATCACTGCTTCTGAAAGAACACGCAGGAACGCAATGGTATTCGAAGTGAAATCAATCGAAATGATAGCGATAAAATAGTTGTCAACCCAGTGAAATAAATTAACCAGCACCATCATAAAGAGGATAATGGTCGAAAGGAGAACACCGTGTTCGGATTTCCATTTTTTGGAGACTACCAACAGGATAATACTCAGAACTCCAAGTGCCGGAGCAATCAGGCTCGCTTTTGAAAGTATCGCAAAAATGAATAAAAGGATGGCCCCGGAAATATATAATGACAGGTTAAAGTACCCTTTACGGAGATTTCTGTGGAACTGACTTTCGTGTGAAGGCGGGTGGGAGCGATATCGAAGTGTTTTCTGTGAAGAATCTGGCATGATGATGAATTTTTAAGATCAAGTTAGTTTTCGGGTTCGTCCAATCGGTTTTGCAATTCGTTTTTATCTGTTTCAAGAAGGCCGATCTGCTGGTTTTTATTTTCAATACTGCGTTTTGTTGAGGCAATTCTGGCTTGTATTCCCGCCAGAACGGTTTTTTCTTTTCCTGCTGAAACGATGATGTCCAGCTGATTTTCCAGTTCTGACAGGTAGGCTTGATCTTTATCGAGGGAAGCCTGAAGTTCATAAATATCAGCCGAAAACCGAGATAGGGTAAATTGCATTTTAACTTCCCAATTCTTTTTTTTATGTCTGAAAAAATCATCCAGCCGCTTACCAAGGATATCAAAAGCTGTTTGAAGGCGGGAATACAATTCCTCACGCTGCTCCTGGAGCATTTTTATCCCTTTGAATTCTGATTGAATCTTTTTCAGGAACTCCCTTGTTTCCTTATATTCATGCGTTTCTTCCGCCTGAATCAGCCCTTTTTCCACCAGAGACTTCAACCTGGAATAATTATGTTGTGCCTCCTGATCAAAAACCTGACGCACTTCATCTCTCCTGATTTTGATCATCCCAAAGGCATCCTGCAAACCGGCGTATAATTCATCACGATGTTCGCGCAGAAGCTTTGATCCTTTGATCTGGTTCTGAATGCCGATCAGCACTTCCCAGGTTCCCTTCAAGTCATCGGAGGTGAAAGCCTGGCCCGCAGCGCTGACCACGGCTGGTTTTAATTCTGCAAAATTCGACAATGCCTCATATTCATAATTGAGTCTTTCGTCTTCAATTTTTTTATTCACGGTTGTAAAAGCTTCCTGCAACCTGGCATATAGTTCTTCCCGGTCTTCGCGGCGGAGAATCAATCCTTTGAAATGGCTTTGAACCTCAATCAGGAATCCTTTTGCATCATGGAGATTGTCGGCCCTACTGGCGTTGGATAAACCGGTTTCAAGAATTGATTTAAGGGTGTTATAATTTTGAAGAGCTGCCTCTTCCGACCATTTTTCCGGTTCCATTGAGCTTAATTTTATCAAATATCAAATCGTTTGATCATGTAAAAGTAACGCAGAATCCGATGCCCCGCAAATTTATTTATCACCTTCCCTCATAACTTGAAAAATCCTGTTTTTTCCGGAATAAAAGGGTTTTAATGTGCGGTTTTTTGTTCATTACAATTACTGAAGGAGATGATAAATTGGTTCTCGAAGCCTGCCAATCTGGAGTTCTATAAGGCCGGACTTTACACGATTTGATCCTTTTCTCTCAATCGTTTAATTGTGCTATCCTAAAAACATAGTCACATTTATTGCAAAGACCTTTTCTTCGAAAATTTTAGTCTCCCGATCATTTGATAAGATGAAAGCTTTTTTTATGGGTTTATTGAGAATATCCTCCAGGTCCAGTAAGTGTTTGGCATCGGACTTGGTCACCTTATCCGTCATTTTTATTTCAAATGCATAGTAGCAGTCAGGCATTTCAATCAATAAATCAACTTCTTTTCCATCATGTGTTCTCAAATGGAACAATTGAACCTGAAAATGGATGGTTTGAATTTGTTTGTAAATTTCAGCAATCACCAAACTCTCAAATTCATTGCCGGTTACACCGCCCCTTTTTTGAAGAACTGCCTGAATAATACCATTATCCAGATAATGAATCTTGGGCATCTTAGCCAATCGTTTATTCTCGTTTTGCGACCATGCCGGCAACATTATTGCCTGATAGCTTATTTCAAAAAATCGAATATACCGCTGAATTGTTTTGGTTGACAAACCAAGTCGTGAGGCGATGGCAGTTGCATTTACCAAACAGCCTGTATTGATTGCCAGATAGCGTTGCAATTTAATAAAAGGTTCAAGATCACGAAAGGAAGCAATATCCCGGATATCCCGTTCCAGATAGGTACGTACATAATTCCGTAACCATTCATATTTTTCTTCTATACTCAATTCGGCATCCGAAACAGCCGGATAGCCTCCGACATTCAGATAATGGTCCCAGGCTTGTTGCTTTTCAGCCATTTTTTTATCCATTAAAAAAGAGGGCAAAAAGGCATCGCTGTTTATATTTTTTATTTCCCTTTGAAATATTGAATCTTCAACCGCATCATTCCACGACTGAGTTCTTAATTCGGGCAGGGTTAAAGGGTAAAATTCTATTATAATGCTTCTGCCAGCCAGGCTTTCCTTCACTTTTTCGAGCAATAACAGCTGGCTTGAACCCAGAAGAATATATTTTGGTTCAGCCCACTGGTCGTAAACTGATTTGATGCTTTCGATTAATGAGATCTCTTTCTGAACCTCGTCCAATATGGCATATGGATAAAGTGTTTTCCATTGTGATGCAGTAAGTTGCGAATATTGACCACGTATAACCGGGTCCTCTACCGAAATATATTCATATTCAGGAAATAATTTACGAACCAAAGTGGTTTTTCCAGTTTGACGCGCTCCGGTTAAAACAATGATCCTGCCTGTTTTCGAACTGTTCGATTTAAGAATGAGGTCGGCAATTTTTCTATTTTTCATATTCAATATCAATTATCTCATTTGAGGTAATGAATAAGAATGTAAATATACAATGTTTTGTCGAAAAATATAATTATTAATCCATAATTTACGCCAATATCGGGAATACTAGTCATGTATATACGCCGAATAATGGTTTTTAGACAGAAACTATTCCTGGATCAGGTTCTAACTTCTTCTATGAGAGAAGGATATGTTAAAGGGGCTTATATGTTTGTTTTAGATAACCGAAATTGCCGTATTTTTGACAATCCAATTCTATCCGGATGAGAAAAATTGTTATTTTTTTTATATTTTTATTGTATTGCCTGCCGGGCATTTCCCAGGTTGTTTATGAGGATATCACCAATGTTGGTATCTATGAATTTCTGGATGAACTGGCTAATCTCAGGTTAATTACCTTGAATTCCGCAATAAAACCCTACTCCAGGACTTATATTGCCGGCAAGTTATATGAAGCCACCACAGCCGATGAACAGGTAAACCCGAAAACCGGGGAACCAAGCCATATCCTTAATAAACGTCAGAAAAAAGAGTTGTCCTTCTACCTCCAGGACTATCAGCTTGAATCATCATCACACGTCACCCGTCACACATCACTGCTCGCCGAAGAATACGACTATAAACTGTCATTCCTCTTCAAAAAGCAGCCCGACATGGTGGTGGCGCTCAATCCGCTGGGTTTTCATTATAAAGATTCCTTGTTTACCTTTTCTTTACGTCCGATCCTGGGAGTTCAATGGATGACCAATGAAAATGGATCTGAATATCACCGGTGGTGGGGGGGGAGCATGTTCGGCTATATCGGGAGAAACTTCGGCTTTTATGCCAACCTGCGCGACAACAATGCAAGTGTGGCCATGGCAAAGCCAGCCTATTTTACACAGGAGCAGGGCGTTGTTTATAAATATCGTGAAAGTAGGGCTGTGGACTTCAGCGAGATGCGGGGTGGGGTTGTGGCTTCTGTAAAATGGGGTTCAATCGGAATTATCAACGACCGCATGATATGGGGCGATAATTATCATGGAGCCAATATTTTATCGGGAAAAGCACCCGCGTTCCCATCCATCCAGTTGCACCTGAATCCGGTTAAGTGGTTCGATTTTAATTATATGCATGGCTGGCTTAACTCAAACATTGTTGACAGCAGCCGTTCCTACCATTCTGGAGATGTTTACAGGGTGGTATACCGCAATAAATATATTGCAGCAAATATGTTTACATTTATTCCATGGAAGGGGTTGAATCTCTCACTTGGTAATTCTATCATATACAGCGACATAAATGTAAATCCGATTTATCTTATCCCATTTCTTTTCTTCAACTCGGTAGATGCTGCAAAAAACAACTATGCCAATGATGCTGGTTCAAATTCTCAGTTGTTTTTCAATGTTTCAAGCCGGCAGATCAGGTACCTGCATCTTTTTCTTGCCCTTTACATTGATGAATGGAAAACATCACGCGTGATGAATAAAGATCAACACAATTTTACAAGTCTTAAAGCGGGATTTGAATTGAGCAACTTCCCGGTCAGAAACGTGGCTCTTACTGCAGAATATACCCGTACACAGCCCATGACTTACGATCACTATATTCCGGCTACTACTTTTACCTCCAACGATTATGTGATGGGAAGCTATTTACGGGAGAATTCCCAGGAGATTTATATGGCCATTTCATGGCATCCCCTTCGCGGTGTTTTGATCAATGGTTCTTACACCATTGCCCAACATGGCGATGATGTTCCTTATAATTATAATGCAGGATACATCGTAGACCAGATTCCTTTTATCAAAAACAAAACCTGGCAGAATCACTCTTTCGAGTTCTCTGCCAGGTATGAATTTGTGAGTAACGGCTATTTTTTTATCCAGTATTTAAATTCGAACCGGGAGGGTGATGTGCGATACCAGACTGAATTTATGCATGGAAAGACAAATACATTTTTAACTGGTATTAATATTGGTTTTTAAGTTTTTAATAGTTAATCAAAGCGTCTATACTCTTTATCTTTATACCCCCCCTGGTAATTTGTTAGTTTTGAATTTGCAACAAGGATTAACAATTATTGAGCGTTTTGTTTTCTTTTCGCCAGGAGGATGGTGATGTAGCTCAGTATGGCAGCTATTGTCAGTAGAATTAATAGAAGGAGTGCACTGCTTAAATTTCTGAGGAGAAAACTGAGAAGAACAAAAAGCAACCCGGTGATAAAAAGAATAGAGGTTGAAGAAAAATGAGAAAATCCAAGGCAGAGTAAATAATGGTGAATATGCGTTTTGTCCGGGCAAAAGGGTGATTTCCTATTCATCAGCCTGGTAACCGACACTCTTAATGTATCGAAAATCGGGATGATTAGTACACCAACAGCAATTGATGGGGTTGACGGCATAGCTAAAGGACCTAAAAGATTAAGATTGAACTCATTGAACTCAATGGCCATAATCGACATCAGGTAACCAAGCAGCATAGAACCAGTATCTCCCATAAAAATCTTGTATTTCTTCCCGAAGACATTGAAATAAAAGAAAGCAACAAGAGATCCTATCAAACCAGTGGACAATACAGCCCAGTCATATTGACTGAATTTAAAAAACCACCATCCAAAAGTGGCCGCACCAAGAATTCCAAGACTGGCAGAGAGCCCATCAATGCCATCCATCAGGTTAAAGCAATTTGTAACGCCAACAATGGAAGTGAGCGTTAGGATCAAACTGAAGGCATAGCTGATTTCATGAATTCCGAGAAAACCGTGCAGATCTGTTATACGCATCTGTCCAAATTCGAAGATTATCAATGCAGCTATTACCTGACCTAAAAACTTTTTCATCGGAGAAAGCCCGATCACATCGTCCTTGAAACCTAAAAAAAAGATAATGACTAATCCGGCAAAAAGATATTGAAATCTAGGGAAAGAACTGAAACTTAAAAATATCAGGCACGAAATGATGAAACCAATGAATATGCCAAGACCACCTAACACAGGAGTTGCGCTGTGATGAGAAGTTCGTCCGTTGGGAATTGCAACCAGGGATTTTGCTCTGGAAATGTCAACAATAGACGGGAGGATAATAAACGTGATAAAGAAGGCAAGACCAAAGCATAAAAATAGTCGTGTATATTCGGTGAAATAATATATCATGGATTAAGATGGGTTTATATTTTCGGTTTTGTTGCTAATGCAAATTTTTCTTCCCAGACTATCCATATTGCAAAGAAGAAGATGTAAAATACTATTTTGGTGATATAATTGTGAAAAAAGGCATAGTTTGAGGGATGGTAAATGACCACAACAACTAAGATTATGATATGAACAACACTTGCGATATATATGATAAACAGCGCAAAAGGAAGGTATAACATTTTTCTGAAAAAAGATCCTGTTGCTGTTAAGATTATACAAGTTATCTGCACCATATTTTGAAACCCGGAACATCCAAGGAAAACAAAGAGTTTAGGCTCATTTAAATAATAGAACGTATTACCGTATTCTTTGATATCTCCACTAACGAAAGTTGGAAGGAATAGTTGACTCCCAAAGCAAACCCATCTTATTAATCTGGAAGTCACCGGCTCAACAACCTGTGCAAAGTTAAGGTCTTCCATGGCAAAGTTATAACATCTATTACAGAGCCAATAGACTATAAGTAAAATAAGTAATCTATAAAAAAAATTGTATTGAGTTTTGAAGTTTGTAATGACTTTCCTTGGATGTTCAATCAATTTAAGCCAATGTTGGTTTTTATCTTGCATTTTTTCTAGGTAATCTTTTTAGAAATTATTTCGTTTATTTAAACTTGATTGCTTTTGAAGTGTTATGTGTTAAAGCGTTAAACTTCTGCAGGTTTAAACGCTAATTTTTGGCATGGTTTTAAATATTTTCACTATCAGTGTACTCCTGGGAAACACAATCACCCATGAGGTTATAAATATAAGCAATAAATCGGTTATAAAGTTCTGATGTTGAAAATACCATTTTTCAAGGGCAGCTTTCCTTGGCATTACTTCCTGTTTAATACATTCTTCCCAGGGTAATTCACTCTTACTAATGAACATTTCCTCATCGCGAAAAACAATTGACCCTGCACCGGTTAAACCAGGTTTCATTTTAATTACAATGCTTTTTGCTTCGGCAGTATAATAATTAAATACCCTTGGAGTAAGTGGACGCGGACCAACAAAGGACATGTGGCCGAGTAGAATATTTAATAATTGCGGTATTTCATTGATTTTTGAAGAACGCAGAAATCTGCCAACGGGTAAAACTCTTGGATCGCGATGAAGTGTAACATCTCCGGAACCAATGTTTGGACTGTTTTTAAGCATTGTGGCAAATTTAATAAGATCGAATTCCTTTCCATCTTGTCCAACTCGTTTTTGCGTGTAAAAAACATAGTGTTCACCTGTTAACCATAAGAGTATCCCGATGGGAATTAGCAAAGGTGAAAGGATTAATAAAGCTATCAGACTAATAAACAAATCAAAGATTCTTTTCATAGACTACATTTTTTGGTCAAGACTTTTACCAGTTTCAATATGGCCGAAATTCGGGAGGTAAGTTTTCAATATGGCAACGATATCATTTTTCATGATGTTTCCCTGGCTGAAAAGTTGTTTTAAACTAAAAAAAATTTCCTCGATTTCCTGAAGATTGCAGGTCTTTGAATTTTTCACAACACCCAGGTTGATAAAAGATTCCAGATCAAGATGTTCCTGATCTGTAAAAAACTCTTCATATGCTTTTTCACCCGAGGTGTCTGACCCAAAGAAATAAACAGGATAAGTAGTGGAGGAATCATTCAGTAACCTGGCTTTTTGTTTGGCTTCCTCTTCAGTTTTGCAATAGTCTGGCTTCAGACCCATTGCCTCCAGAAGGTCAATGGCGATCTGGTCAAAGGGAATCATATCTGTTTTATCATCAAGTTTTGGGAAAAAGATGTCTCCGGGAGCGCCCATGATTGAGGCCATCAGACATAGTTCACCCGACTCCTGTGGTGAAACGAAGAACCGGCTAATCCCAATTGGACAGGACCATGGTTGCTTTTTTTTAATCCGTTCTAAAAATCCAAGTGGTAAACTGCCATTGGAGAAGGCAACATTGGCAAAACGTGCTGTTGTAACCGGAAGCCTGTCGGAATAGGACATGATGAGTTCTTCCATCAACTTTTTACTTGCACCCATAATATTGACCGGGTTAGCTGCTTTGTCTGTTGAAACGCAGAAAAAGTGCTCCGGTGGTATCTCGATCAGAAGATCCAGAAGTTTGCGGGCACGGAAAACATTATTCTCAATCATTGCTTCAATGGAGAATACATCTTTCTCACTGCGCACATGCTTATGAGCGGCAAAGTTTGTAACAATCTGAAAGGGGCCGTGATGACGGTAAATTTTCTCGAAAACATTGTCGCCAAAGTTTACCGGGTATGTAATAAACTCGTCCGGGACGTAAGCCCCTGGTGTACTTCGTATATCACGAACAAGTTCGGTAAGTCCGTTCTCATTAATGTCAACTACGACCAATTTCCTGATGTTGAATTTTAAAATGGCCTTGATATAATAAGAACCAATAGTTCCAGCCCCTCCGATCACCAATACATTTTTATTTCTGAGTCTCGAATCGAGAATGGAGTGGCTCTTAACGAGATCATCTGAAATCAAGCTTTTTGAACGCCTGGTGATTTTTGAATTTATGAATTCTTCAATATCAATATTATGATTCATTTTTTACGTCTTATCTTTGTTAAATAACGTTTCATTATATTTCTTAAACGGTAGTATTGTGTTCAACCAGATTAAGAAGTATTGTTTCCAGCTTTATTAATAATTTATCTTTTTCAAAATTGTTTTTGTAATACGCATACGAATTCTGTTCATATCTGGCATTCTCTTCTTTTGTAATATTTGAAAGGTACATCGCTTTTATAGCCAAACCCCTGGCGTCACCTGCTTTGACTGAAAATCCACAGCAAGCTTTATTGATCAGATCGTGACCTTCACCATTCAGCATACCCAAAATTGTTTTTGATGATGCCATGTAAGCCTGGATTTTTGCAGGAACTGTCAATGATAATACAGGATGATCCTTTAATGTTACAAGCATTGCATCGGCAAAGGAAAATAATTGAGGCATATCCTCCAGGGGAAATCTACCCAATGGGATTACATTTGTTAGTCCTCTGTTAATAATTTCGGTTCTGATCCAGTTTAATTTCCTCCCATCACCCACAATGATCCAATGGACATTTGCTTTTTCCCGGAGAGTTATCTCTGCGGCATTCAAGATCGACTCAAAATCCTGCGCTTCTCCGATATTGCCGGCAAACATTATTTTTGTTCCTGAGGGGAGATGTCGGATTAAATGGTTGTTTTTTAAGATCCCAGGGTTACTGAAAATGTCTTCGGCCCAATTTGGAAAATAAATGATGGGTTTATTTTTATGTTTTAATTTATCTGATATTGATTTTCTGAAAAAATCTGAACTTATTAATATAAGGTCAGATTGATTATAAATACATTTCACTAATTTGTCCAGTAAATTCAGAAGGAACATGTTCTTGATCTTACTGGCAGAACTAACACTTTCAGGCCACAAGTCTAAAACCCAAAGGCATAAGGGGATTTTTTGCCGTTTTTTTAGCCAAACTCCCGGTAACGCCATTGTGACAGGGGATAACTGCTGCACAAATATGACATCAAATTTGTCACGAATCCTGAAAATACTTGTAAAATATGAAAAGAAAACAAAGGATAAATAATTAATGATAAGATATAATCCTTTTCCATTTCGCCTCGGAATAATAGGTGTTCGTATAATTCTGGCACCATTAATTGTTTCTTCTTTTCTGTTTAGAAATGAATACCCTGAATAAAACTTTCCTTCAGGATAGTTTGGCTTACCAGTTAAAACCGTTACTTCATGGCCACGCTTTACAAAATCAAATACAATGTCATTTCCCCTAAAGGATTCCGGATAAAAGTACTGCGAGATGAAAAGGAGTTTCATGAAATCAACTTGACCAGCATTATATTAAGTAGGTGTTTTGAAAGAGAAGGTAAAACGATTGACAATAGTTAACGGATAAACACCTGTTTTTGATATTTTTAACGACCAAAAGAAGTTTTCTGGCGAAATTCCTTTCACCGATCTTAGAGCCGGGGAAAAGTTGATATGGTAAATGATTTTTAAATATAAGCAAGAAAAACTCCGGACTAATGAATTGAGTATCCACCGTCAATAATGTATTCTGCTCCCGTTATCCATTTTGCTTCATCAGAAAGCAGAAATGCTGTCAATGCTGCAATATCTTCAGGCTTTCCCAGACCCAATGGATGGTCATGCACGATCTTTTCTTTGGCTTCAGAAGGGATTGAATCAAATAATCGTTGAACTAATTCAGTTTCAACAATACCAGGCAAAACACAATTGCATCTGATTTTTTTTGATGCTAACTCAAGAGCCATTGCTTTTGATCCGGCTATCAATGCCGATTTACTTGCACAATAAGCGACATTAAACGGTGCGCCCAATTTTCCTTTTACAGAACTAATAAAAATAAATGAGGCTCCAGCGGGGTTAACGACATTTTTCATTGAAAGCATACGTGCAAACTCAAAACAAGCAAAAACATTGATGTCAAAAATCTCTTGAAATATCTCTGGTTTTGAACTTTTAAAAGGGAGTGTTTTTTCAATTCCGGCACTGTGAACAAACCCACTGATAATAATTCCTTTTTCGATTAGCGTTTTTGTAATTTGATCAATGACCGAAAAATCGGTAATATCACCCGTGAAAACAAGATGCCCTGCCCCATTTAAAAGTAATCTGGTTTTCTCCAGTCTCTCAGTATCACGTCCGGATAGGATTAATGTTGCTTCATGCGATGCAGCATATTGAGATACGGCACTTCCTATCCCGGAAGATGCACCTGTAACTAAAATGTATTTACCCTTTAGATTAATCATCTTCGAATTTTTCTTTACCAATATGGGTAATCAGGGACCCAAAGTCGGAAAGCGCATTAATTTGCGTTGCAGTAATTTTCACATTGAAATTTTCATCAACAAATGCAATCATTGACATAATGGCCATTGAGTCATATCCATCAATTGACTTTAATGTTGTGTCAATCGAAAATTCCGTTTTGTTAAATTCACAAAATTCGGCTAAATTTTTTATAAATTCACTTGTCTTCATTTTTTTATCTTTTAAGGTTAGACATCTATAATGGTTACACCCCATGAGTATCCGACTCCAAACCCACAAACCAATACTTTATCACCTGGTTTAACTATATTGTGAGATAAACAATCAGCCAGGGCGATAGGAATTGTTGCTGAGACGGTATTCCCTGTTAAAAGCATGTTTGAATAGAATTTCTCTTTAGGTATTTTGATTTTTTTACGCAGGTATTCAATCATATAGCTATTGGCTTGATGAAAGATCACATAGTCAATTTCATCAATTGTCACATTGTTTAAAGTCAGGCATTCATTAACAGCCTGTGGAACCGATTCAATGGTGAAGTTGAAAATCTCAGGACCATTCATATACAAATGATTGTTCGTGTAAATGTCGCCCGCACTATTGGTTAATTCTTCTGCTTTGTCATCATACAATGATCTGAAACAACCATTTGGGACAATTAAATTATTTTGTCCACTTCCATCAGTCCCAAGGATGAATTCATGAATGTGTTCATTGGAATCTCTTTCAATAATTGTCGCAGCCGCACCATCTCCAAAAATAGTTCGGTTTGCAAGATCTTTTGGATGAATATGTTTTGAATATGTCTCGCCGACAAGTAATAACACAACGTTGGCAATCCCAGTATTAATGAAAGATTTAGCAATTGCAAGTCCATAAACGAACCCGGAACAACCCTGGTTGAAATCAAATGCAGCGGTTTTATTTTGGAGTCCTAATCTTTTATGCAAGATACACGCTGTGGCCGGTAAAAAATGATCAGGACTCTGTGTGCAAAATATTAACATATCAACTTTGTCCTTATCGTAATCTTGTAAAACAAGTTTGGCTGACTCATAGGCAAGGTCTCCGGCCGTCTCATTTTTTGCTGAAATATGTCTTTCCCTAATACCAAGTTTTGTTTCAATCTTCTCTGGCTCCCACCGGTTAAACTCTGCACCAAGTTCATTATTGCTTAGAACTTTTTCTGGCAGGTAGACTGCGATTTTCACTAACTTACTTCCCATGTGACCTTATGTTTAGGTGACGTTAATTGAATGATAGACAATAAGATGGGCATTTTAACCCCTTTTTTCAAATAAAACGGTGTTCATGCCATGGAATTGTGTTGAAATATGAAATACTGGCAAAACCGAACTCTCATTTAATCCATTGGCAAAAATAAGAGTTCCAAACTGAAATAAATGGAATGGGAGAATATCTTTTTTTACTTTATAAAACTCGCTAAAGCCAATATCTAAATTACCTTTATATATAAAAGAATAATTTTCTTTGATACCGGATCCTCTTTGATGGCCAAAAAGCTTATACCAAATACTTTGATTTCTTCCATCACCTTCGACGGAAGTTGAAAAAAGAAAATCACCACCCCATTGGCAACCATAAATTGAGGGGCCATTAATATCCATCAGTTGCATTGATTCCCATGAATTACCGCATTCTTTTAGTATCCGGATAGAATTGTTGGAAAATGGCGAATCTGTTGCATATACTAAGCCATCCGGAGTCGGAAAAGCAACGCATGCTCTATACGTTTGAGCACCATTCAAAATTGGTTTAATTGTCTTAAATCCATTTTCTGCCTTCCAAATACCAGCTGAGGCTTCAAAATCCCCGGTTAAAATGTAAACTACATTTTTAAAAGGGTCAGCAACAATATTGTGAATGTGTTCAATCGTATTCTTTGGGAACCGATATACTTCTTCCCAGTGATCGGTCCCTAATCTTCTGTAAATTGAAATTGGATTCTTATCTGGATTCCCTCTGTACCCGCCAAAATAAATACCATCATCAAAACCGCTAATTCCTTCAATTTTAGAAAAAGTCAGAGGTCTTGATTGATCTTCAGTTCTAAACCCTTCGGAAATACTAGCATTCGAAGTATCTAATTCATAAATTGTCTGTCCAATCGTAAAAAGAAATAAGTTGTCTGAAACCTTTATGCCGCATCGAACCCCTTTTCTTAAAATTCTCGCTAAAAATGGAATTCGTGTTATTATTTTGTTTAGAATGGTGGTATTCAACTCAATTTGGTCAGTAATCTCTCCATTATCTATATTACAAGTAATAAACATCTCTTTTTTGAACATCAACAGAGATGTTTTCGAAACAAAACATATCGGGAATGTTTGTTTATATTCGGTTTTCATGGAGGGTACGATCGTTTAACCTAATTATTTTAAAAACTTTGATTCAACATAATAGGGGTATCCTTTATGAGGATGAGCATTAAGAAAATTTAATAAACGTGTTGATTCTATTATACTTATGTTCAAACCTTCGACATTTTCAATTTTTAAAATGTCATTTTTCAATAGATCTTTTCTGTATTTTTTTTCCGCGAAATACATTGTACCCCAAATTGGTTTTCGTTCTAACACTTCCTTGCGTGTTGTAAAATCCTTATCAATGATATCAAATATTCGCTTTCTGTACCAGTTTTTAATGGGCCAGTTTTTTGAACATTCCTCATGAACATGAGTTATGGTGAGGTAGTGAGGCATGTCGACACCTAAACCAATTACAATTGCCTCTTTGTCAAAACAGAATTTCCAGGATGACTTTGGCCCGTGAGGAGTGGGTTCGTCACCTTCCAAATTATGTTCAATCATTTCTTCTGCATATTTCCCTATAGCAACAATTGGATTTAATGGAAATCTACTGACATGACAATCATCTCGTTGCATTAATGTAAATGGTAACAATCCAGAAACGATCTTACTTTTTTGAACATTATATGTGCAAACAACATTGTCCAGGTCTGTTGTTAAATATTCTTCCTTCCTGCCTTCTTCTTTGTATCTTCTGATAACTGGCATTACCAAAGTGCCTTCCCGACCAACTAACTGTAAAAGTTTTGAATTTATTTCTTCAGGAGACAGACCGGAGTTTTCCAATAAATCGTAGGATGAATGGATAATAATTGTTTTTCCTTCGCCAACCCCCCTGTGTTTAATATTCTCAATTATCCGGTCAAAATTTATAGGTGTTGCGTCCTTACGGGTTCGGGTAGGTTTCTGACTCAGTCTTGAAGTTTTTGAAACATTCGTCCAGTATAATTTTCTGAAAAACACTTCTATTGTTGGTGAAACCCCAACAATCAGGTTATATAAAGAAGTAATATTCATGATTTAATTTGATTTTTATTTACCAGAGACATTCATATTGATGAAATACATGTTCAAGTGAGAACTTTGAAAGAACCCTTTGATTCCCATTCCTCCCATATTCCCGGACTTGCTCTGAATTAGTTATCGTAAATTGAATCGCCAGAATTAACTGGGCAATATTTCTGGGTTCAATACAGATTCCCGCTTTTCCAAAATCGTTTGATGCCACCATTTCTTCAATTGCCCCAACTTTAGTAGCAATAACAGGACACCCCATTGCCATTGCTTCTAAGATTGCATTGGGAAATCCTTCAGTATAACTTGGCAGACATAATGCATTTGCAGATTTTAAATATTCCAGCACTTCTTCCCTGTGTATTTCTCCTGTCCATTTTAGCCATTCACCATTATTGCGTTTTGACGCAATGGATATTAAACTGTGTTTAACAGATTCACTAACAGGACCAATTAATGCTAATTGTTTTACGCTCTCTATTCTGGTGCAAGCCTCTACCAGTTCAAATACTCCTTTTGCAGGAATAATGTGTCCCACAAAAATAAAGGTTCCTGTTTCAATGACTTTTTCATTAAAATTAACTGACTCTGCTATTCTACACAAGTGTTCAGAAATGGGATTTGGAATTTCGACTACATTGGTAATTCCAAGATTATTCAAATCCCTTAATGAATTTTGATCAAGGACAACAGACACATCGGCGGCCTTGATGACCGTTTTAAAAATTTTCCATTCGGTATTTTTGGCTTTCAATATTTCTGGAATTCTGCCAAAATGCCAATGTATGATGAATTTAATTCCAAATATTTTTGCAATATAAATAGCAAAATAATCTTTGATTAAGGCAAATGATGCACTGCTTGTATAATGAATTGTTTTTGGTCTTATTTGAAGAATTTTGAACAATAATAATGAGATTACTAATAAACTATCCAGCACACCAATCAATATTCTTGGAAGTGTTTTTTTTTCTAAGTTTGTTTTAAAGCTAAATGCAGTATTTAAAAAAGCTAAATCAACCCGATTATTTTCATTGTTAAAATCCAAAATACATTTTGTCCAGGTGCCAATACCGCCGACTTTCTTCATTGAATAGGGTGATACCAGCAAAATTCTATTTCTCATTTTGAAATTGACTAAGTATGTCTTTTCTGATTCTTTTTTCCGGAGGATAAATTAATTCTTCATGGATCAGGATGTCTGTTACGTTCCATCTGAATTTTAACACTTTTGCGGGGACGCCTCCCACAATAGCATAGGGGGGGACGTCCTTTGTAACTGTTGAACCAGCCGCAATAATTGCCCCCCTGCCAATTTTCACACCCTTAAGAATAATCGCTCCGGTTCCAACCCAAACATCTGTTTCAATAACAATTGACTGGTCATCAGAGCTAAGTTTATCTGAAATTTTATAATCCCACATAAATTTTCCAATAATATGACTTGAATGATTCCCACCGATAATGGTCACATTAGGGCCAAAAAAGACTTTATCAGCAATTTCAATTGAAGAAAGGGAAGCAATGAAATTTGCCCCGGGCCCGATATAAACATTGTTACCAAGAGAAATGTTTTTATAAAAAAAATCCGACCTTGTCGGGAAAAAAAATACGTTTTCTCCACATTTGGCAAACTGGCTTCTATAAAGATACATAAGAAAACGATCGAATACTTTTTTTAACAGTGCATGAAAGGAAGAAAGCGGTTTGAGAAGTTTATTTTTCATGTGACAATTTTTAATTCAACAAGAACGATCTCATTTCTGTCGAAAAAAGGCGATAGTCTAATTTTGTTTCAGCACATTTTCTGGCGGCAGATTGCATGGTGGATAACTCCGTTTTTGTTAGTAACAGAGCCTTTCTTATTGTTTTAGCAAAGGCTTCTGAATTACATGATGGTACAATAAATCCTTCAACCCCATCATTTAAATACAACCCTAAATCCGAAGTGAGATTGGTAATTACAGGTGTTCCGGATGCCAGGCTTTCAGTTACCTTAGTTGGAAAACCAGCT
Organism: Bacteroidota bacterium; assembly: GCA_037139855.1. Classification (GTDB taxonomy): domain Bacteria; phylum Bacteroidota; class Bacteroidia; order Bacteroidales; family FEN-979; genus CAIVAT01. The sequence goes on along the minus strand of JBAXFM010000007.1, from coordinate 7,406 downwards.
TTAGCATATCGTTGGACCTCCGATCGAAGCAAGAGTGTAAAGTGAGCTTCCTGCAGATGAGAGAGAACAATGTTGCGAGGTACGCTACCAAATACTTTGAGAAAATTTTTGGATTTTTCTAAAACAACACGGTCGACGTTGCAAATGTTAATCAGCGTGTCATGACTTACGCCAAAAACCCGAAATTCGACCCTGTCAATTTCCTGCGGACTCAACAAAAGTATTCCTTCAATAATTTCTTTAAGATTGTCTTTTCTACCAGCATTGCCTGCGTATAATAAAACAAGTTTTTCGAATGAACAATTCTTCTCGTATTTAACGGCTTTAGTATCTACAATAAAGGGTATTCGAATCGCTTTTATTCCCTGGATGAGAAAAAAATCGGTAAGGTAGCTGCTTATTCCTATTACTTTAAAAGGAGGGCGAATGAATGTAGTGTTCAATAAATTATTCAAAATATAGTTAACCGCAAAACGTCCGGTTTTAAATTCTTCCGGGGAATACCATTCAACAGAATTGTGAACTAATCCGATCTTTTTTTTTCGTGCATATCCAATAATAAATTCGAGCGCATTCCAGGGAATGTCGGTTACGAATATTTGATCAAAAATTTGATCTTTATATTTTCGTGTTATCAATTGCTTTAAATTCTTTTTGTAATAAAAGTAATTTAATACTCGCCGAATCGGAGATTTTCCTGATTTTCTAAAACTGACGAATTCAAAACCATCCTGTTCACGAACTTCACCGAAAGGAATGTCAGCCAACGTACAAAAAACCACTTTGTATCCCAAAGACCGTAGTAATTTTCCGAAAACGATCTCCCTTTCTGCTCCGGCAGAACCATCTGAAAACCGGCTTGTTGTTAGAAATAAAATATTCAAAGAAACTGGTTTATATGGTTAATTTAATTTTAGTAATCAACAATTTCGAAAACAATATGGCCCCCTCATTGTTCAAATGGTTTTTATCAGCGAAAAATTCGGGATGCTCTAAGAAAAAAAAATGGTTAGAAAGATTAAAATATTGTACTTCATTATCCGAACACAATTTTGAAAATTGAGGATTAAAGTAATAGTCAAGTTTTCTGATGTACATTGGCGACTGTACAAATATGATTTTAATTCCACTTTTTTTGCAAACTTCTATCATGTTTTTAATTGCAGCTATTTTATTTTTATCCGTATTCGTTTCATTTTTTAATTTTCCAATATCCAGAGTGCCAATTTTTTTATTTTTAATTATTTTAGATATTGGAATATAACCTTTCATTTCAGAGTTTTTTGTATTGAAATGGCTGATGTTCCCTTTGATTATTGATAGAATAGCTGAATTATAGGGATAGATGGATGAAATCCGCTTGATCATTTCAAAAGGACCCCTAAGGTTAATTGTAGCCCTGATTTCGGGATGATCCTGATAATATGGTAACAAAACAGACAATCTATCATAACTCGTCGTTTCGCGGGTGATTTCTTCGGGTGTAATATCAAAAATGATCAGTTTTGGATGATATCTTTTAGAAATAGCTTTGAAAACCGCATAATTGTACAGCAAAAAGCTGCCATCCCGCCCGATGTTAAAAACACTGAGGCCAAGACTATCTTGAAAGACTTTTGGAATATAATGATGAATTGCCCGGGAGGAACCAAATATCAGTATATCCGTGTTAACACTATCTATTGCATATGTTGTTGAAAAAGATTGACCAGATTTCTCGCGATAATAATACAATTTCAACAGGGTTCCAATACCCAAATCAAAGAACAGGAGAATGATTGTAATCAGGGATAATCTGAAAATAAAACGTTTTATCTGTTTTGAGATTGGGATTCCCATTATCACAGGCACATTTAAAATTGAAAATATATAAATTGACCTCCGTCAAAAACACCAATAAGGAGAATGATCATCACCGTGACGACTATTGTTCCTATCCTTATCACTGAATATTTATTGTTCAGGAGTGAAAACCGATTGTTGAGGAATTCCCGTTTAAAATCAATAATCACCAGCAGTAAAATTCCAAAAATGGCATAAATAAGGTCGTAGGGAGACTCATAAAAAGGTGTTCCGACTGAGGTTAATATCTTTCTAATAATATCAAATGCCTGGGTTAATGAATCTGATCTGAAAAAAATCCATGCAAATGATACCAATGCAAAAGTTAACACTACCTGACAGAATATGTAGAAAGTTGATGATTTGTTTATATGAAACTGTTTTCTGATGGTTTTGTTCAACTTTAATGTCCATTGGGAATAGGTAAGGTAAATGCCAAAAAGAAGCCCCCAGGATAAATATGTCCAACCTTCACCATGCCATAGTCCGCATATAGCAAATGTTATCATGGTAGCGATCAGATAAATCCATTTTTCTGTTGAAATAAATATATAGGTTTGTTTTTTCATCTTTTTTGAGAGAAAAAAAGCAATGGGCAAAAATATATAATCACGAAGCCATCCTGAGAAAGTCATATGCCATCTGCTCCAGAAGTCCTTTATTGATGTTGCGAAATAGGGTCTTTTAAAGTTAGGTGACAGGCTGAAACCGAAAATATTTGCTGACCCCAGTGCAATATCAGTATAGCCGGAAAAGTCGGCATATATCTGAAAAGAAAAAAATATTGTTGCAATAATCAGGGTTGTTCCATTATGAGATTCACTATTGTTATACACTGCATTAACGTAAATTGCCAACCTGTCGGCCACAACCAGTTTTTTAAAATATCCCCACAATATCAATTTTAATCCTTCAACCACCAAGGGATAACTGAAGGTGTGTAACTGATGAAATTGAGGGATAAGGTGCTGGGGTTTTTCTATCGGCCCTTGAGCAATTTTTGGAAAAAAAAGAAGATATAAAGAAAAATATCCCAAATGATTTTCCGGTTTTATCGTTTCTCGTTTGACTTCAATGTGGTAACTGAAAACAGTGAACATGAGGTAAGATAACCCCAAAGGTAAAATCATTCTATTGATGGGATCCGTCAGGAAAAACCAATCAACCGGGTATAATTTGATTTGATTCCAGGGAAAGATAAAATTATAGTATTTGAAAAAAAATAAAATCAGGACATTGACAGTAATAGCAAAGATGAAAAAAAGTTTTTTCCTGTTAAAAGAAACTTTCGCGAATCTCTTAGCAATGAGAAAGTTGCTTAATGTAATTACGATGATTAATGGTAAAAATACAGGTATAAATGACAGATAATAACCAACACTGGCGACAAGCAACCAAATCCATTGGTGCTTTTTAGGCAAGGTATAGTAAATGATGGAGACAACACATAGGAAAAATATGTATATGAGAGAGTTGAAAACCATGAAAAAAGGAACAGGAATTTATTGTTTTTGAAACAAGCGGTTATAAATACCGATTAGTTTTTTTGACTCATTTTCCCAACACATTGTATCCGAGGCCTTAATTGCATTATTTCGCAGCACATTATATTTTTCAGGGTTTGTAGCTAAAAAATTGATGCATTCTGCAATACCGGTTGGTGAAAATTCATTGACGATAATGCCAAAATTAAATTTTTCATTCAAGTATCTGTGTTCTGGAATATCCGACAATAAAACCGGTAAGCCGGCATGAATATACTCGAAAATCTTGTTTGAAACTGTGAGTTTAAAATTGATATTTAAGGGTTGAGTTAATACTACACCAAGATGCGATTCAGAGGCTTTAGACACAATATCTTTTATCTCTACCGGGCCATCGAATCGTACACGATTTCCCAAATTCTCATCTGCGACAATTTTTCTTAATTCGCCTTCTATTGAACCATAACCTCTTATCACTAAAGTTATATTGTTTTTGAGAAATCCTGCACTTCTCACAAATTCTTCATAACCTCTGCCCTGATACATTTGACCCTGATACAAGGCTTCAAAACCGTCTAATGCTTTGTCTTTCGCAATAGGCATATTGCTTTTGTAGGGACAATTGGTAATTACGGTAGGCAATTGAATTTTATATTTGTGACTAAAATAGGCAGCAGCAGCGTTACTCACCGAAACCATGGCGCCGATTCGCTTCAATAATAAATGCTCCAGTACAATGATTGTGTTTTTCCTGATTTTTTTATCAGCAATTCCGATATTTTCAGCGCAAATCTCATGGGAGTCATAAAGAACCCGACATTTGCATATTTTAGATGCGATATAGGCCTGAATAAGGGTGTTAAAGTCATTTGCGTGTATTACATCTGGTTTTATCCTGACCATTGTTTTAATGGGCAGATAGAGATGCATAAATTCCCTGTAGATTGTTTTAATAACTGATTTCAGATGGCCATGGTATTTTTTACCAAGATCGATGATAGAATAATGACAACCAACAGACTCAAGAAATTCTTTATTATAATTATCATCCATGAATCCAACAAAATGGACATCAATCCCCTCATCGATTGCACAACGAATCTGCTTAATTACACGAGGGTCTTTTCTTAAGCTGTTGGCTACAATAATACACAACTTCATCACTGATTAGTTAGGCTTGATTAAAATGACAATAGACATATTCAAAGAAATACTTTACATTCGATAATGCAAGCAATGCTGATTGAAAAAGGTTGAAAACAACATCGGCAATTACAAGTAATTGCCGTCAGGTTTATTGAATCCGATTTCAGACATAAATTGTTTTATATCCGAAAACAGGTTAGCATTTTTAATGATCCAGGATTCATCTTTATCCCACCATCTGAATCTGATCAGGAATTCAATTTCAGGGTCGGTAAATCTTTTGCCAATTACCTTTGCCGGAACACCTCCGACGATTGAATATGGAGGGACATCCTTTGTAACCAAGGCCCTGGCGCCTATAATTGCGCCGTCGTGTATTTTAACACCTCCCATGATTTTCACTTCATCACCGATCCAAACATCATTCCCAATGGAAACAGAGATTCCACCTTGTTCATCCAGGAGTTTATGCTCCTGAAAAAGGGACTCCGTAACATAAGTATATCCGGCTTGTTTTGAAAGCGAAAAAAAAGCAGGGTGTGTTGAAACAAATCTTCTAGAGGGATGAGTAGCAGTTATAACTTTTACCTGATAGCCAATCGAGCAGTACCTTCCAATTTCAGCACCGTTAAAATAACAATCCATCCCAATGTAAGACCCTCGCCCCAATTTGCTGTTAATTAATACGGTGTTGTCATATATTTTGTTTTTCCCTTCCAAAAGGCTGTTGTTGGTCGCAACATTATTCCCAATTTTTATATTCTTAAAAGATGAATATTGTAAAATATTTTTAAAATTCCTGTAGGCCGATCTAATCATATGTTTATCTGGTTTGAGAAATTTCTATTTTTATTTGTCAAAGTTATTGCCAGCGCAAGCATCATAAAAAAGGTGGGCTCCATCAGATATGAAAAAGAAAACTGAAGTTTTAAAAAACCGGTTGTAAAGAATAGGGCAATAAAAATATAATATTGTTCATCCTTGATTTTTACAAAAAGTGCTTTTAACAGGTAAATAACGAGGGTGATTATAAATACTGAGCCTAAAATAAAACCATATTCGAGCAATAGTTCCGTAAATAAATTATGTGTGTAAACACCAAGAATATTTCGATCTCCAGCCATACCGTTGCCGATGAAAAAGCTATCATTGATAGCGATCCAGGATTTGTTGAAAAGAACATCTCGTCCTCCACTATTACTCATTTCCTCTCGGAGTATAAGCTGAATCGTTCGACTAGTAATGTTTTTATCCAGTAAATAATCATTGAGATATTGAATCAGTATCAGGTAATTGGCACTAAGATAAATGATAAATATTATAAAAAGGGTCATCAGAAACACTTTTTTAATACTGAAATTGAAATTGATAAGCAAATAAAAAACAAAGCCACCTATAATGCCAATCAATGCACCTCTTGCTCCTGAAATAAAAACGATTATTACTCCTAAGACGGTCAGAAATATATCAAGTTTCTTTTTGTTTTGAATTGAAAATATGGCCATAAGTAATACGGAACTTGACATGCTGTATGAGAAAACCATATAAAGAATTTCAAATTGCCCACCATATTGGAGTAAAATAGAAATTGTTGCACAAATGATAACAATTATGGCGGCAATGCGCAAAGACTTGTATAAACGCCTGTAATCCTGAACTGCTAATGTGATAATGAAAATTGGGAATGATTCTGTCGCCAGTGGTACAATCGTTTCACCAACCAAGGCTGCCCTGTTATTTGGAAATAAACTATAGCTGAACAGCCATAAGGCGAAGACTAATAATGGGATTGCGATCATTGTGCTTCTGAAACGCTGGAAAGCAAAATAGGTTGCTCCAAGGATAATGCAAAAGTAGGGTCCTTTGGTAAAAAAGGAATCCCAAAATGCAGCTTGAAAATAGTTATTTACCAGACTATCCACCATTGGAAATGCGATTGAAGCGCAAATAGCAAGGACTAACAGCCTTTCGGATGTAGGATAATAGGTTATCCCTGATGGATTTGAATTGTAAACCCCTGTATTTTGATTGACTGATTCCATTCAGTTAACTTTTTACAATAAATCCAGGAAGTTCCATGTTTTTTACTAATCCGTTCAGTATGCCCCAAAAAAAATACAATTGTTGTTTCAGGCTGGTACGATTAAACAACCCAAATGCCATAGCAAAAGCGGTTCGCCATAAAAGGGCTCCAAAGACATAAGAGATTCTCATGATTCCAAAATGTTTTCTTGCCAGGTACATTTTATTTCGTCCTATCAGGTAATATGTAAAATCGGCCCTGTGACTGCCAGCTTTTGGGTTAATATGCTGATGCCATGCCCTTGCCAGTTGTGTTGCAGCCATTATATACCCCGTTTTTTGGGTTCTTAAGGCCATATCCACTTCATCAGAATACATGAAAAGGTTTTCATCCTGAAGTCCAACCTGCTCATAAAATTCTCGTCTTGCCATGTTCATCCCACCAGTGACGGATTTCACCATTCTGTGTTTGGTTTCAACCTCCGACAGTTTCTTTCCAAAATCATATGGGAGCATATAAAGTTTTTTTGAAATGTCGCAGCCAAAGTCATCTATTATTTCCGAATCTTTTGCCAATAAAACAGGAGATACCATTCCAAACAGAGGATTTGAAAATAAAAAATCATATAATTTTGCCGTACCGCCAACTTCTAGCCTGATGTCATTCCCAATCAGCATTATTGCGTCAACGGCTGGGTCACTGAGTGCAAGTTTAATTCCATCATTGTATGCTCCCGTGCACCCCCCGTTAATCGTGCGTTTAATTAAGTGTGAACCGGGAAATGATTCTTCAACCAATTTAAGGTATGCAGGGCTTGATCCATTGTCAACTATGATATGTTTATATAGTTCGTCTTTGTATAATTTATGATGTCCGACCCATTCGCGGAATTTATAATCGTCATTATACGT